>SDWN01000031.1 GCA_004195305.1 Neptunomonas sp.
GTCTATACTGAACCCGAAACCAAATACTCAAAGAAAGGGCCTAAGTTGTAATTATGCTGAGACTCCATCTGCGCTATTTGCTTAGAAAGCAGCGCGCAGTTAATATCTGCGCCTTTTGTGCGGATACGCCCTTAACTGGTTGTACAGGAGTAAAGACATGGCTTCAACGCCGCTGATGAACAATTATGCAAGGCTTTCAGTCGCGTTCGAACGCGGAGAAGGCGCATGGCTATACGACCAGAAGGGTAACAAATTCCTCGACGCCCTGAGCGGAATCGCGGTTTGCGGACTCGGCCACTCCCACCCGAATATCACTCGGGCCATTTGCGAACAGGCCGCCAAACTGATCCATACCTCCAACCTCTATACCATCCCGCTGCAAACCCGGCTGGCGCAAAAGCTGACCTCTTTATCCGGCATGGACAGCGCATTCTTTTGTAATTCTGGCGCCGAAGCCAATGAAGCAGCCATTAAACTGGCGCGACTGCACGGCCACAATCGCGGCATCAGTACCCCAGCGATCATCGTCATGGAACATTCATTTCACGGCCGCACCCTGGCCACCCTGGCCGCGACGGGCAACCGCAAAGCCCAGGCAGGCTTCGATCCTCTGCTGGCAGGCTTTATCCGCGCCCCCTTTGACGACATAGATGCAATTCTTAGCATCGCTAACAACAACGCCGATGTAGTCGCCATTATGGTTGAACCTATTCAGGGAGAAAGCGGGATCAAGGTACCCGCCCCTGATTACCTCAATCAACTGCGGCGGATCTGTGATGAACAGAACTGGTTATTGATGCTAGATGAAGTCCAGACCGGCAACGGCCGTACCGGCAGTTATTTTGCCTATCAGCAAAACAACATCCTGCCCGATGTAGTGACCACCGCCAAAGGACTCGGCAACGGCTTCCCGATCGGGGCCTGCCTGGCACACGGCAACGCCGCACAACTATTCCAACCCGGTAACCACGGCTCAACCTTCGGCGGCAACCCGCTGGCCTGCGCTGCTGCACTGGCGGTTATTGACACCATCGAGACTGAAAACCTCTGCGGTCGCGCTGCCGAACTGGGCGATTGGATGCGCGACGCCTTCAAGCAAGAGTTCGAAGGGGCTAGCTATATTCGCGATATTCGCGGCAACGGCCTGATGATAGGTATCGAATTAGATCGCCCCTGCACCGAACTGGCCATTCTGGCCAAGGTTAAAGGTATTTTGCTCAACGTCACCGGAGAAGGTAGGATAGTCCGCTTGCTGCCACCGCTGATCTTAAGTGACAGCGAAGCAAGCCTGATTGTCGGCGTAGTGTCAAAACTGATTAAAATCCTCGTCTCCGACGAATAGATCACAGGCACCCAACCTGCCCACCGAGGCCGGAACTCGAACCGAAATAAGACGTTTCCCTTCGTCATTGACGAAGGGCGTGTAAGGTATTTTTTATGTCCAACCAACCAAGACACTTTTTGACCCTCAAAGACCTTAGCCAGGAGGAGCTTACCGGGGTGATCGCTCGCGCTACCGAGCTCAAAGCGATGCGCAATGCGGGTACGATCTACGAGCCTTTCAAGAATCAGGTATTGGCGATGATTTTTGAGAAATCGTCCACCCGCACTCGGGTCTCATTTGAAGCGGGCATGACCCAGTTTGGCGGCAGCGCGATCTTCCTCTCACCCAGCGATACCCAGCTAGGTCGCGGTGAACCGATCGAAGACAGCTCCCGCGTGATCTCACGCATGGTCGATATGATCATGATCCGCACCTTTGACCATCAAGAGCTGGAACGATTCGCCTCGTTTTCACAGGTTCCGGTCATTAATGCCCTGACCGACGATTTCCACCCCTGCCAGTTGCTAGCAGATGTCCAAACCTTCGTCGAGCACCGGGGATCTATCCAGGGCAAGACCGTGACCTGGATCGGCGATGGCAACAACATGTGCAACTCTTATATCAACGCCGCCGCCCAGTTCGATTTTCAGCTCCACATCGCCTGCCCGGAAGGTTACGAACCCCCACAAACACTTATCGACCAGCATGCAGATCGCATCCACTTATTCCGCGACCCTGCCGCTGCGGTTATCGGCTCGGACCTTGTAAGCACCGACGTCTGGGCATCGATGGGTCAAGAACAGGAACAGAAAGACCGCAGAGAGCATTTTTCCGGCTA
>SDWN01000419.1 GCA_004195305.1 Neptunomonas sp.
CGATGATCGCGCTGGCGCCTGCCGATCAGGCCGACGCTGACGCTATCGCCGATGCCGTCGGTCTATTCCAGGCGGCAGGCTTTGAGGTTTGTCTGATCGATGATATTCCCGGGATGGTGCTGATGCGCACCCTGTGCATGCTGGCTAACGAGGGCTTTGATGCTGTCAATCAGCGGGTGTGCAGCGAAGCGGCGGTGGATATCGCGATGCAGGGCGGGGTTAACTATCCCCGCGGCCCACTTAGCTGGGCCCGTAGTCTGGGGCTCAGGCGCTGCCTCGGGGTGCTCGATCAGCTCGCAGGCATATACGGCGAGGAGCGTTATCGTGCGTCACCGCTGTTGCGACGTCAGGCGCTGGCTGAAGCCGTCGCAGAGGTCGCGAACAATAATCAAGGAGCGTTGTGATGAACACGATGCAGATAAGCCCTGGCGTGAAAGATGGCGTGGAGGATGACCAGCAGCTGGCCGAAGCTTGCAGTCGGGTGATTGCGCAGCGTGATCAAGCGGCGCAGGCGCTGGGTATAGCGGTGTTGGGGGTGGCTCCAGGGCGCGCCACGCTCAGCATGCGGGTACGCCAGGATATGCTTAATGGGCATAACTGCTGTCATGGCGGGATGTTGTTTACACTCGCAGATACCGCCTTTGCGCACGCCTGCAACAGTTACAACCGTGCCACGGTCGCCAGCGGTTGTAATATCGATTATGTCGCCCCCGGTTTTGCCGACGACACCCTGACTGCCATCGCCGAGGAGCGCCAGCGCAGCGGTCGTACCGGCGTCTATGACGTGACCATCTATAATCAACAGCAGCAGCCGCTGGCTTATTTTCGCGGTAAGTCATATCAGATTCGGGGCACACTGCTACCCGCGTGTAACGAGTCCACAGACGGCTCGGTTTAATCCTTCTCTCGTCACTTTCCCTGCTGCGGACGAAGGTCGGAATAAACGCCGACCTACACCTCTTGTTATGCATGCCGCGGGCAGTGGGTCGCTATCTGTCCCGACTCCGGCGCGCTCAGCGTAGGGTTAAAGCACGGTCTACAATTTGGCTACAAGAAGATGTTCCGCTCTGCGTAACGGTTAAGATCAGATAGAAACGTGACACGCTATTATTGCCTTGACTTGATATTCGGTGTCGGCTTAAATGTGATATATCGCATTATCACTCATGGCTTGAATGGTTAACGCCACAGGGCGACTTAACTTCCAGCAGCAGAGCTGATCTGACCTATAAAAAACAACCTGGCGGAGGCCGCTGGCTATGACTGCTCAAGAACAGAACTTCATGCGCAAGATTGAGGCAGACGAGAAGATTGAGCCTAAGGACTGGATGCCGGATGGATACCGTAAAAATTTGATCCGGCAGATCTCTCAGCATGCGCACTCGGAAGTGATCGGGATGCAGCCTGAGGGTAACTGGCTGACCCGTGCACCCTCGCTGCGGCGCAAGGCCGTGTTGCTGGCCAAGATTCAGGATGAGGCAGGACACGGCCTTTATCTCTACAGTGCGACCGAAACGCTGGGTATTTCACGGGCTGAAATGATCGAGGCGCTGCAGAGCGGCAGCGCCAAGTATGCGTCCATTTTTAATTACCCTACCCAGACCTGGGGCGACGTCGGTGCGATCGGCTGGTTGGTAGATGGCGCGGCGATCTGCAATCAGGTGTCGTTGCAACGAACCTCTTACGGTCCCTATGCACGCGGCATGATTCGTATCTGCAAGGAGGAGAGTTTCCACCAGCGCCAGGGGTATGAGCTGATGCTGGAGCTGGCTCGGGGCACACCGGGGCAGAAAGCGATGGCGCAGGACTCGCTGAACCGTTTTTACTGGCCGGCACTGATGATGTTCGGTCCGCATGATTCCGAATCAGCCCACTCCGCCCGCTCGATGCAGTGGAAGATCAAACGTGAGACCAACGATAACCTGAGGCAGAAGTTTATCGATCAGACCGTACCCCAGATCGAGTTTCTTGGGCTAGAGCACCCAGACAAGGACCTTGCATGGAACGAGGCGCGCGGCCATTTTGATAGCGGTGAAATTAACTGGGATGAGTTCTACGCGGTGATAAACGGGGATGGTCACTGTAATCGTCAGCGTCTCGAACACCACCTCCGAGCCCACGAAGAGGGCGCCTGGGTGCGCGATGCGATGACCGCGTATAACCTGAAAAAGCGCGCTAAGGCGCAGAACCAGACCGATGCCAAAAGCAAAAATAACAACAACCTTGAAACCGCCTAAGCCGTAGCCGGGAGAGACCGATCATGACGACCGAAAAACTGGAACTGTTCGAAGTATTTATTCGCTCCAAGCGCGGCCTGGATCACAAACATGTGGGCAGCCTGCACGCTCAGGATTCTGAGCAGGCGCTGGAATATGCCCGCGATTGCTATACCCGGCGCAGTGAGGGGGTCAGCATCTGGGTGGTGAGATCGGCGGATATCTGCGCCTCGCAAGAGGACGATGCTGAGAGCTTTTACGATCCCTCCGACGACAAGCCCTATCGACACGCGACGTACTACCAGCTGCCCGATCCTGTTAACAATATGTGAGCCAGCACTCCGCGTAGATTGATTAAACCGAATGATTGGATCTGGTGACGATCTAGGGGCTGTCCGAGAATAGCGATCGTAGCGAGAGAGACTCATTTTGAGGCGGATTTATCGGTCATTTGCGAAGAATAGTGGTTCTATTTGACAAAAATGAGTGGGAAATCTGTCCGAAATGAGAATTTCGCAGTAGGTCAGTCTGTTCTCGGACAGTCTCCTCGTACAGATGTGATCTGTCATTAGCCATTGCTTTATGAGAGGCAGACGATGAGTGAACAACAATTAAAACAAGCTACCCTCGCGTATGCGGTTCGCTTGGGTGACGATGCGCTGGTGTTGGGACACCGGATCTCGGAGTGGGTCAGTTACGGACCTTTTCTGGAAGAGGATATCGCTTACGGAAACGTCGCCCTGGACTATATCGGTCGGGCGCGGATGCTTTACAGCTACGCGGCTGAGCTTAGCGGTGAGGGTAAGAGTGAAGATGATTTTGCCTATACCCGCAACGAACGCGAATTTTCTAATCTGCTGATCAATGAGTTGCCCAAAGGCGACTTCGCCTACTCGCAGATACGCCAGTTGCTGGTGGATGTCTACGCCAGCCTGTTCCTGACCCAGCTGCTGCAGTCAAAGGATGCAACCTTGGCGGCGATCGCGGCCAAGGCGATCAAAGAGACACGCTATCATCTGCGCCGTAGCCGAGATTGGGTACTGCGGCTGGGCGACGGCACCGAAGAGAGCCATCGGCGTACCCAGGTAGCGCTGGATAGCCTGTGGGGTTACAGCCACGAGATGTTCGAGCTGGATGCACTGGAGCAGCAGTTGGCTGACGCTGGGATCGGTGTCGATGTCAG
Source organism: Neptunomonas sp. (assembly GCA_004195305.1). Taxonomy (GTDB): domain Bacteria; phylum Pseudomonadota; class Gammaproteobacteria; order Pseudomonadales; family Balneatricaceae; genus Motiliproteus. The sequence continues at coordinate 3,400 of SDWN01000419.1, forward strand.
TGCTCTGCGTGAATCTTGGCATGCCAAGGTCTCAGAAATACTGACCGAGGCGACGCTGGTGGTTCCAGAGGATGGCTGGAAAGTCCGGGGTGGACGCGAGGGTTATCATACCGAGAACCTCGGCCACCTGCTGACCGACTTGCAGTTCGTGCATCGCTCCTATCCCGGCTGCCAGTGGTGATTGCCATGGATCAGATATCACTGATGCCAAAAGAGCAGCATGAACGCTTGCAGCAGCGTCAGCAGGTGGATGTGGCCGCGATCTGGGACATCCTCGATGCGGTCAAAGATCCGGAAATTCCGGCGTTGAGCATCTGGGATCTGGGGGTGTTGCGGGACGTCAGCGTTGCTCAGGAGCTGGTCAGAGTCACTATTACCCCGACCTATTCGGGCTGCCCGGCGATGGATGCCATCCGTGCCGATATAGAGACGGCGCTGCTAGACGCCGGGATTGGCCGGGTCGAGGTTAAGACCCAGCTGGCACCGGCCTGGAGTAGCGAGTGGATGTCTGCCAACGGCCAGGAAAAACTGCGTAACTACGGTATCGCCCCCCCCCAAGACGGTGAAAACGACGATGAGGGGCTGGCACCCTTGGCTAACGTGCGCTGTCCGCATTGCGGTTCTCATAATAGTCATTGCATCAGTGAATTCGGTTCCACCGCCTGTAAGGCGCTGTTCCGATGTAATGACTGCAGCGAGCCCTTCGATTATTTCAAAAGGATTTAGCTGCAATGATTTCGGAAAGTCATTTTTACCTACTGACGATTACTGACCTAAGTGGTGTACAAGCTAGCCATTGCATCAGTGAATTCGGATTCACTGCTAGCAAGCGCCTGTAAGGCGCTGTTCCGCTGTAATGACTGCAGCGAGCCCTTCGATTATTTCAAAAGGATATAGGTGCCATGATGTCGGATACCCATTTTTACCCGCTGACGATCACTGACGTACAACCCGAAACCGATACGGCCATCTGTGTCACCCTGGGGGTGCCGGAAGCGCACCAGTCGAAATTTCGTTTTACCCAGGGCCAGTTCCTGACCCTCAAGGCCGAGGTCAAGGGTAAAGAGATCCGTCGCTCCTACTCGATCTGTTCGGGGGTCAACGACAGCCAGCTGCGGATCGGCATCAAGCGGGTTGAAGGCGGTCGGTTCTCCAATTTTGCCAACGACAGCTTCAAGATCGGCGATACCCTCGAGGTGATGCCGCCGCAGGGTGAATTCCATACCGAGCTTAGCCCTGCTAACGCCAAAAACTACATGTGCATCGCGGTGGGCAGTGGCATCACCCCGATCCTGTCGATCATCAAGAGTGTGCTGGCTATCGAACCGGATAGCCGGGTCACCTTGTTGTACGGTAATCGCAGCAGCAACACGGTGATGTTTAAAGACGAACTGAGCTTCATCAAAAATCGCTATATCGAGCGCTTTCAGTGGATCAATATCATGGGGGTTGAAGACCAGGGTGCCGACCTGCTCGGTGGCCGCATCGATAACCTAAAAGGCTATGCGCTACAGAAGAGCAAACTGATCGATATCCGCGGCACCGATGAGGCCTTCATCTGCGGTCCCGAGGCGATGATGGCCGAGGTGTCGCGAGGTTTCCGGATGGAGGGGCTCGGCGAGAATCAGATTCACTATGAACTCTTTGCCACCTCGGCCTCCGATGCGCAGGCGATGCTGGCCAAAGCCCAGCACCGGGTCGAAGCCTTTGGTGAGGACAAGACCAGCAAGGTAACCGTGCGCGTCGATGGTCGATCGATCCAGTTTGATCTGGCCACGGTGGGTCAGAATGTGCTCGATGCCGGGCTCGATCAGGGGATGGAGCTGCCCTATTCCTGCAAGGCCGGGGTCTGTTCGACCTGTAAGTGCAAGTTGGTTGAGGGGCAGGTGGAGATGGATATCACCCACGGCCTGTCGGCGGCTGAGATCGACGCCGGATTCGTACTCAGTTGCCAGGCACACCCAATCTCGGATGCGGTCGTGCTCGACTTCGATCAGCGTTGAGTCAGGTTGCTATCGACGCCACACGCTACGCCATGTGATATGCCACGCGCAGCAAAACCACCAAATCAACAGATAAAGGTCTAGCCCGATGAAAGTACAAAGTTATGTCAACGGCCACTGGTTTGAGTCTCAAGACCAGGGTGTCGAGGTGTTAAATGCTGTCAATGGCGACTCGGTGGGCTGGGTGTCGAGTGCCGGTATCGATTTTAAGCAGATATTGCAGCATGGCCGCGAGGTGGGCGGTCCGGCGTTACGGGCGATGACTTTTCATGAGCGGGCCAACCGACTCAAGGCATTGGCGCAATACCTGCTGGCGGCCAAAGAAAAATTCTATCGCGTGTCGGCGTGGACCGGTGCTACCCGAGTAGACAGCTGGGTCGATATTGAAGGCGGACTGGGGACGCTGTTTACCTATTCCAGCCTGGTGCGGCGGGAGCTGGCCAATGAAACCTTTATCGTCGAAGGGCCTTCCGAACCGTTGTCGCCCCAGGGTAGTTTTATCGGCCGCCATATCCTGGTGCCTAAAGAGGGGGTAGCGGTGCACATTAATGCCTTTAACTTCCCCTGCTGGGGCATGTTGGAGAAGATCGCGCCGAGTCTGGCCGCCGGTATGCCGGTGATCGTTAAACCGGCGACTGCGTCAGGCTATTTGACCGAAGTGATGGTCAGGGAGATTATCGATTCCGGTCTGCTTCCCGAAGGTTCTATTCAGTTGATCAGCGGCTCGACCGGGGATCTGCTGGAGCATCTTAACGAGCAGGATGTGGTGACCTTTACCGGTTCGGCCACGACCGGGCAGATGCTCAAAACGCATCCTACTATCGTCGCCAATTCGATCCCGTTCACGATGGAAGCGGACTCTCTTAACTGCAGTATCCTGGGTGCTGCGGTCGAACCCGGCTCGGCTGAATTCGATATTTATATCAAAGAGGTGGTCAAAGAGATTACCGTCAAAGCGGGGCAAAAATGTACCGCAATCCGGCGTGCCATCATCCCCCGCAACCGGGTTGATGCCGTGGCCGAAGCCCTCAAGACACGGCTGGATAAGATTACTCTGGGTGATCCGGCGCTTGATGGTGTGCGCATGGGTCCGCTGGTCAGTCGTGCCCAGCAGACCGATGTGCGCAACGTCGTCGCGTCACTGCAGCAATCCAGTGAATTGATCTACGGCGGCCATGACAACTTTGAACTGATTGGTGGCGATCGGGAGCGCGGGGCGTTTTTCCCGCCCACGCTGCTCTATTGCGATGCCCCGCTGACTACTACCGCGCCGCATGATCTGGAGGCCTTTGGTCCGGTATCCACGCTGATGCCTTTTGATACCATCGAGGAGGCGATCACCCTGGCTAAGCTGGGACGCGGTAGCCTGGTCGGCTCTCTGGTAACCGCCGACAATCTCGAAGCCAGAAAGGTGATTCTCGGAGGCGCTGCCTACCATGGGCGGATGCTGGTGTTGAACGCGGACTGTGTCAAGGAGTCGACCGGCCACGGTTCGCCGTTGCCGACCCTGGTCCACGGCGGGCCGGGTCGCGCCGGTGGCGGCGAGGAGTTGGGAGGGCTGCGGGCGGTCAAACACTATATGCAGCGCACCGCGATTCAAGGCCATCCGACCACCCTGAGCGCGATCACCGGTGAGTTCCACCCCGGTAGCGAACAGCGCCGCGATGCGGTGCACCCGTTCCGCAAATACTTTGAGGAGCTGCAGGTCGGCGATACCCTGAATACCCATAGACGTACGGTCACGGAAGCCGATGTGGTCAACTTTGGCTGTCTCTCCGGCGACCATTTTTATGCCCATTTCGATGAGATTGCGGCCAAGGATTCTTTGTTCGGCAAACGCGTTGCGCACGGCTACTTCGTGATCTCAGCGGCGGCGGGGATGTTCGTCGACCCGGCACCGGGTCCGGTGTTGGCCAACTACGGCATCGATAATCTGCGCTTTGTAGAACCGGTCGGTATCGGTGATACCATCCAGGTGCGGCTGACCTGCAAGCGTAAAATCAAGAAAGACCGTCGGCCTGATGATATCAAGGCGACCGGGGTGGTAGCCTGGGATGTCGAGGTGCGTAATCAGCATGATGAGCCGGTCGCGATATACGATATTCTGACCCTGGTCGAGCGCAAAGAGGGCTAGTCCGCGCCTTTGCTAAAATGGAACGCAGGCGATGATGTCGCCTGTGTTGTTCATTACCCGTGGGTTAAGATATCTTTTTTATAAACCAAGGCCCGTTTATGAATGCTGTAACCGAACTGGATCTGCGTCAGCCTGAGATCTATCGACACTGGACCGATGATCTGGTCCGTTTTGCCGATCTGGACCGGCTTAATCATGTCAACAATGTCGCCTTTGCCACTTACAGTGAGAGCGGTCGAGTTGATTTTCTGGAGCACCTCTGGCCCGGTTGTACCGATGGTAGCGGTATCGGCTGGGTGATCGCCGAATTCAAATTGAAGTATCTGGCCGCCGGTCATTATCCCAACCCGGTACGAATCGGCACCCGGGTGCTGCATGTCGGCAACAGTTCGGTGGTGCTGGGGCAGGGGCTATTTATTGGCGACAACTGTTTTGCCACCGCAGAGTCGGTACTGGTCTGGGCGGATACCCGACAGCAGCGCTCTCTGCCGATGGACGAGGCGTTAAAGCAGCAGTTACAGTTACACCTGTGATCCGCAAGGCGACAGCAATGATGAGGATGGAGTTCTGAACAGGTGATAACCCAATTGAGTACAGGCACTGAGGTAAGGCCGTTAAAAGCGGCGATTATCGGTTCCGGACCCTCCGGTTTTTACGCCGCAGAGGGGCTGTTAAAGCGCGACGGGTTAAACGTTGAAGTCGATATGTTCGAGTATCTGCCGACGCCCTTCGGTTTGGTCAGGGCGGGAGTCGCCCCGGATCACCAGTCGATCAAGTCGATCAGTAATATCTATGAGCGTATCGCCCAGCTGGATAATTTCAACTTTTGGGGCAATGTCGAGTTTGGCCGGGATATCAACATCGAAGAACTTGAAGCGCGCTACGATCTGGTGATCTTTGCGCTCGGCGCCCAGAGTGATCGGGCGCTCTGTATTCCTGGCGAAAACCTGCAGGGTTGCCATTCGGCCACCGCCTTTGTGGGCTGGTATAACGGCCATCCGGATTACCGCGACTATCCGGTCGATTTCAGCGGCAAGCGGGCAGTGATTATCGGCATGGGCAACGTGGCCACCGATATCGCCCGGATTCTGGCGCTCAGTCCAGCCGAAATGGCCCAAACCGATCTGCCTGATTATGCCGTCGAGGCGTTGCTTAACAGCCAGATCGAGGAGATCGAGATCGTGGCTCGACGCGGCCCGTTGCAAGCCGCCTTCACCCCGGTGGGGGTGCGCAAGTTTACTATGCTGGAGCAGGCCGTCGCCTGTGTTAATCCTGCCGAGCTGCAGCTCGAAGCGGCCAGTCAGGCGTTGCTGGAGCAGACTCAAGACAAGCGCCTGCTGAATAATTTAGCGTTCTTAAACAAGATTTCGGCGCATCGTCAAGACTCGAAAAAGAGGTGCATTCGTTTTCTGTTCCGCCGCTCACCGGTCGAAATTATCGGTTCAGGCGGTCAGGTGCAAGGGATCAAACTGGCAAAAAATGAGTTGTTTGAGGACGCTCTCGGCAATCTGAAACTCAGCTTGAGTGAGGCGTGCGAAACTCACCCGGCAAGCTTGGTGTTTAATTCGATCGGTTATCAAGTCGAGCCAGTTGCAGGGGTGCAGCTGGACCCCGGTCGTGGCGTGATCGCTAACCGAGAGGGGCGTTTGATCGATCTGGAAACCGACACAATTATTCCCCGGCGCTATGTGGTGGGTTGGGCCAAACGCGGTGCCAATGGTGTTATCGGCACCAATAAAAAGGATTCGCTAGCGACCCTGGCGCATCTGTTTGAAGATCTTGATCAGTATTCGATGCCCGCCGCTGAGCGGCCGTTGGCGGAAAATACCGCCCAGTGGCTCACCGGCAAAGGGGTTCGTTTCGTCCGCTTTGAGGAGTGGCAGCGGATAGATGCGGTGGAACTCAGCCAGGGTGATCGCCAAGGCAAGCCGCGCGAGAAGATCACCAGCGTGCAGCAGATGATGGAAATCCTCACGTCAAAGGAGCTGCTATAGTTTTTTATTGAGGTTGAGGTTGAGGTTGAGGTTGAGGCTGAGGACTCAGGCTTCATGCTGAGAAAGGCAGCAATTGGTTGAGGAGGTTGAAATGAAAAAATTCATGTTTCTGCATATCGGCTTTGAACCGCCTACCTCGGAGATCATGGCGGCCTGGAACGCGTGGTTTGAATCGATTGCAGATTACCAGGTGGATCAAGGTGGTTTCGCTGGCGGCCGGGAGATCTCGAAAAATGAAACCAAGGATCTAGCCTGGGACAGGGAGTCCATTACCGGCTACAACATCATCGAAGCCGAGAGTCTTGACGTCGCTGAAAAGCTGGCGCAAAGCAATCCATGCATCGCCAGTATTCGAATCTACGAGCTGAGGTAAACTTGCGCTCCTCGGCCGGAAAACCTTCATTGTAGCGGGCCGCGGTGGCGATCGCTGACCACAACGGTTACCGCGAATGCATACCCTGAGGTTCAGTTTCTGCCTCGAGAACGGCGATTAAATCTATTGTGGGAGCGGCGTTTGCCATCTTTAAAATGGCGCTTGCCGTCACGGTGGGCGCGGTGCTTGCCTCGAAAGCGGCTATCATGAAGACCGTGGTGCCTGCCTCGGAATTGGGAATAGTGCAGGTTGAAGGAGGGGTATACGTAGCCTGTGGAGAAGTGAGTGGAGGGGTATAGGTACCCGGAATGGCCATATCCGCCGTAACAACCCGACAGTGTCAGTAGTAAACTCACTGCGACAGCCGTCAGCAGACCTCGTGTGATCTTATTCATGCTGTACTCCTCGGGAATACACGCCGGTGAGCGTGCATTAGGCTCCCAGAGTTCCAGTCTACTCGCAGCTGACTGAACGGGATATGAATGGGGGTACCCATGAATGAAGCTGATTACCCACAATGCTCAGCCATGATGCAGTTGGCCTATTCTCGCGAACTCGTGCTCTCATCGCTTGTGGCTGTGATGGCTTAAGATCACCTGATTACCCACAAAGCTCAGCCACGATGCAGCCGATCTATTCTTTCATTATCCCTGTAGGTCTGGCTGAAATTGCTTCTGCATTTAAGACACGTCCCTCATTATCCCTGTGGGTCGGTTTCATTCTGACAGAACCCTCAGGGGGCTATCTATGTTGGGATGACGCACCCAAAAAACCCAATATTCCTTCGTGGATTTGGGTTGTTTTCGATCAGGGTGCTGCATGCGTCAGGCT
>SDWN01000339.1 GCA_004195305.1 Neptunomonas sp.
GAACAATATCGCTGAAGGGGCACGCCTGATTCGCGGTGAGTCCACCGGTCAGCCGCATAAAAATGTCGAGCACGTGCTAATCAGCAGTGGCGTGGGTGTACCGACTGGCGCGCTAATAAACCGTAGGATTCGCTGGTCACCGGATGCGACAGTTTTTGGCGTTGCCAGGGGTAGGCCGGAAGCGAGACGAAGTTTCCGCTGACCGGGAACCATCGGCTGAGATCGTAACCAACGCCGGATAACCAGATCTCCATGGCGGTGGCGGTGAGCTGCTGTGCGTTATCTTCGTTTCGGGACAGGGTCTTGAAGACGGCCCCCTCCTTATTGGCATCTCGGAGCGTATCGTGCAGATAGCTGCGCAGTACCGGGTGGGCACCGATCTCGACAAAGACATTGATATCGCGGTCCAGCAGGTCTTCGATCGCGGACTGGAACTGTACCGGCTTGCGGATGTTGTGCCACCAGTATTCGGCGTTGAGCCTCTCGCCTTTAATCTCCGCACCGGAAACGGTGGAGATAAAGGGCAGCTGTGATGCCCGGGGCTGCAGCTGGGCCAGAGCGTCGCGCAGACCCGCTTCGATGCGATCCATCGAGGGGCTATGGAACGCGTAATCCAGGTCGAGGCGCTTAAAGAATACTTGGCGTTGCTCCAGCTCGACTTCGATCCGTGTCAGCAGCTCAGGATCGCCTGCTAAGGTGGTCCCGCGTGAGCTGTTGATACCGGCCAGATTCAGACCATTAAAACGTGGCTCACGGAGTAACTGTTCCATCTCCTCGCCCCCCAGGCCAACGGCAGTCATCGCCCCCAGGCCACGGGTCAGTCCCTGGTGGCGGCTGCGGTGGTAGATCACACCGACCGCATCCGCTAGATTCAGGGCGCCACAGGCCCAGGCCGCAGCCACCTCGCCGACACTGTGTCCGACAACGGCCAGTGGCCGAATGCCCTGCGCTCGGAGCATCTCGGTGATTCCCACCTGCACGGCGAACAGCGCGGGTTGTGCGACCTCGGTCTGTACAAAACGGTCGTTGCCGTTATTGCCCCGCAGTTCCTCCAGCAGTGAAAAATCAGCGAGCTGTTTGAAGTGATGGTCGACGTTTTCTACCGCGGAGCTGAATACGTCGGATTGCTCGAGCAATCGTTTGCCCATGGTTTGCCACTGGCAACCGTTGCCGGAATAGGCGAAGACCGGTCCTTGTGCATTCTCCAGCCGCTGACCGTTGTAGACGCTAGGGTGGCTGTCGCTCGCGGCGTAAGTCTTCAGCTGAGCGCTGGCTTCGCTGGCATTGGTGGCGAAAATGACAGCGCCTTTGCGATGCTGCTCGCGACGGTGCCGGGCGCTGTAGGCGATATCGTAGAACGGCTGTTGTGGATGTTGCTCCAGGTGAGCGGCCAGGTCTGCCGCAGCCGCCTTCAGCGCGGCGTCATCGGCACCGGAGACAAACAGTGGCAGCGAACGGGTATCTGTTTGAGCGTTGGCTTTTTCCCCGGTGGACGGGGGCGATTGTAAAATCACGTGGCCGTTGGCACCGCCAAAGCCGAAAGAGTTGACGCCGATGGTCAACGTGCCGGTTGCTTTTAACGGGTAGCCTTCGGTCACCACCCGAATATTCCAGTCATCAAACCGAATATTGGGGTTGGGTGTTTTCATGCTGATGGTGGCAGGCACATGACGGTGTTGCAGGCTGTACAGTGCCTTGGCCAGCCCGGCGACGCCGGAGGCCGCTTCCAGATGCCCAAGGTTGCTCTTCACCGAACCGATCAGCAGCGGCGTCTTGCGCCGCTGTCCCAGCGCCTCGCCGATGGCGCGGGTTTCGATGGGGTCTCCCACCGCCGTGCCCGTGCCATGGGCTTCCAGGTAATCGATCTCGTCCGGTGTGACTCCCGCCTGTCGGTAGACTCTTTCTAGCAGCGCGGCCTGCGCCTTCGGGTTCGGGACCGTCAATCCTGACTTGTTGCCGTCGGTGTTGATCGCACTGCCGGCGACCACTGCAAGAATGGGATCGTCGTCGGCCAGGGCTTCTTCGACCTCCTCCCGCAACATCATGATCTCCCCCAGAAACTCAGACGGTACGCTCTTGTCCTGGGTGGCACTCTCACCGCCGGAAACCTCCAGCAAGTACTCCGCCCGCAGCACCGGGTCCTTCAAGACCCGATAGGC
>SDWN01000344.1 GCA_004195305.1 Neptunomonas sp.
CTTTATTTCGGTAGCTGAAGAGTCTCGTATCATCATTGGTATTGGTAACTGGGTTTTTCAGGAGGCGGCTCGTCAGGTGCGACGGTTACGTGCGACAGGTGCAGTGGCGCTGCAGATCAGTATCAATGCGTCCCCGGTTCAATTTTCGGCGCCCAACAGCGGCATTGACCAGTGGCGCCTGCAGTTACAAGATCTGCAATTAGGCGGTGATGCGATCATTACTGAAATCACCGAAGGTTTGATGATGGATGCGAAGCAGGAGACCACCCATAAGCTGCTCACCTTTAAGGAAGCCGGAATACAGGTAGCCTTAGATGATTTCGGCACCGGCTACTCATCGCTATCTTACATCCGCGAGTACGATATCGATTACATCAAGATCGATCGCTCCTTTGTCTGCAATATAACAACCTCTGCCGATGCTTACGCGTTGTGTGAAGCCATCATTGTCATGGCACATAAGCTAGGTATAAAGGTGATTGCCGAAGGTATCGAAACCCGGCAACAGCTCAAGCTGTTGATGACCGCAGGCTGTGACTTCGGCCAAGGCTTCTTGCTTGCAAAGCCGCAGGATATCACCTCATTCGAGTTGATGCTTAAGAACCAACCGTACCTCCATCAACTCTCAAGTATCTGCAATGACCCAAACAGTGAAGAGATAGATTCGACGCTGTAACGCTACCCTGCGGGCCAAAATATGCGGGGCATGGACCCATCATCTTTAATTCGGGTTTTCCGCACGACTGCATGGATGCAGGAGGTAGAGCAACGCCGGAGCGGTTGCCGAGTAGATACGTGCTAAGTCTGACAGGCTCGATGAGCGCGTGATACTAACCACTCTTACTTATCTTTCGCCTGCATATGCGAATCAAAGTTATTAATGTAATCATCAATATTTTCATCCAGCATTTGACGGTATTCGGTTACGAAGTAGTCGATCATTTTTTGCTTGGATTGCTGCATTTCTGCACTACTATTAAATCCCCGGGCACTGATCCAGGCGTTAAACCGAGCGACTGAATACATAAAAGAGGCGCTCACCTCTCCCGGCTTTACCACTCCCGTTACCTGATTGTTGGAAAGGAAAATGTGGGCATCTGCTCTGGCGTAAAAACCTTTATCTACATTTTTCATCAGCTAACTCCCTGTTTACATTACGGATAACAAAGCAGGGGCAAACTTTGCCTTTTGCCCCCAATAAATCAAGTCAAAACAAAGCCCCAACCATAAAAAAAGGGGGGCTTGCCGTTGGCCTCTGATATTCATTACCCCGCTGGCGGCCCTGAGCCGTCTGCCAATGCTGATTGACGGGCGTCGCAGCATCAGGATAACGGTCAAGGCGCCCTTCTTAACCGACTGGCGGTTCGCCTGTCGGGTTAAAAGTGCAACGAGATATCTCGATGACTGGACTGACACCAAGCTACATCTTCGGCCTGAGCTTCGGATAAGCGTTTCTGCAGGCGCAGGCCGATAGAGTTCTTGATCGCCGCATCATAGGCGGACAGGCTCGGCGTTAACCGGGGCACGGCAAGGCGACGCCATTCCAGCTGGACGGTCAGGGTGTCGAGCGCCTCGTCAATCAACCGCTGCGCCTTGGCCGGATCAGCCCGTTTGCCTTTCAGTGCACGACGCGCTTTGGACAGCTTGGATTTGATTTTGTTGCTTCCCGCCACCTGCCCCAGCTCCTGAGCCACCATTTTGATCTGCACCATCGCCATATCACCATCCTGGCTGGCAATAACCGTCTTAAGATTACCGATATCCGCCTCCAGCGCCGCCAACAGCTCGGTCTGATTCAACACCTGCAGCAACTCAGGGATAGGCTCGTAAGCATCATCCACGTTCCTGCGATAGCGATTACGCGCCGTTTTTTCAGCCTTTTGTAATACCAGATACTGGGCATGGTCCGCTTGCCAATTAGCCGGAATCTGCGGATCCAGCAACAGGCGTTCGGACTCCAGCCGCTCTATCTTAGCCTCAAAAGCGGCCAGCCGAGATGCTTTAGCCTCAGGATCATCACTCATACGGCGCAGTAGCAGTCGCGTCTGCTGCAGCTCCCGGTCGATTTTGCGCATATCGGCCTGCAGCTGTCTCTTATACACATCT
>SDWN01000595.1 GCA_004195305.1 Neptunomonas sp.
AACACGCTGTTTCGGATGGAGCTGGAGCAGCAGCTGCATCAGATGGTCGACAACGATGAGCTGCTGCTGCACTACCAGCCCAAGGTGAGCCTGGCTACCGGTGAAATTCAGGGCATGGAAGTGCTGGCACGCTGGGTTCACCCCAAGCATGGTGTCATCGCGCCGGATATATTTATTCCCCTGGCCGAGGAAAGCGGTCATATCGTCCGCATTGGCGAGGAGATTATCCGTAAGGCGTGTGCCGAAGCGAAGCCTTGGTGGGACAAGGGACTGGTGACAGGTCGGCTGGCCATTAACCTCTCAGCGATACAGTTTCTGCATGGCCATCTGGTGGAGCGGATCGTGTCGATCATCGAAGAAAACGGCTTTCCGGCGGACTGTCTGGAGTTCGAAATCACCGAGAGCATGGTGATGGGGAATCAGCAGCTGGCCATCGAGCAGATGGACAAACTTCGCCAGCTGGGGATCCACCTTGCAATCGATGACTTCGGCACCGGCTACTCTTCGCTTAGCTATCTCAAAGGGTTTCCGGTCAATTCACTGAAGATCGATCGGAGTTTTGTGAAGGATATCGAAGCCTGCAATAAGGACAAGGGGATCGTTGCCTCGATTATCAGTCTCGCACACCACCTGAATCTGAAGGTGATCGCCGAAGGGGTGGAAACTATTGAGCAGCAACAGTTACTCCAGGGGCTGAGCTGTCAAGAGATGCAGGGATACCTATTTAGCAAGCCACTACCGGGCCTGGCGCTGGAACAACTGCTGATCAACCACTGCAACCGCGACATTGTGCCGGTATAACCGGTCGGCCATCGGAGCAGGCGTCCACTCCGGCGAGGCTGTCGCTTTGACGCTGCGTGTGCCAGCCAGGAATCGGGCGGCGGTATACTTTAGTCCATTGTTGCCACCAAAGTTGCATAACAGATTGTCGACAATTGATGTCTATCCGCATACCTTAAAATGATCCGTGATGCGCTGCAAAACTCAGCCTTGACGGCACGTTCTGCTGTACGCTCGAATAAAAATAATGGCGACGGAATGACCCCCCCCACTATTATTTTAAGGAATTATTCATGGCACTTACTGAGCGTAAGTATGGCGAGGTGCACCCGTATTGGGCTGCAGGCCCCTTCAAGATTCGTCTCCCTTTTATCCACTACCGCTGGGAAATGGCAGAAACGATCCAGGCACTGATCATGTTCGTGATCACCTTGGCGATGATCCCGCTGCTGGAGAAGTACCTCGGTATTCCCTACGATGTGGGCTTGGCCTTCGTCGTGGTCTGTGGCATCGGTTTTATGCTACCCAATCTGTTGGGATCGCCCTTTGTACCCGGCTGGATCACCCCGGCTATTCCGGTGGTGTTATTGTTTGTCGGCCAGTTCGAGCCCGGTCCTGAGGCCATCAAGGCACTGGTGGGGCTGCAACTGGTGGTGACCTTTATCTTCTTCTTCCTCGGCATTACCCGGCTGGGCACCAAACTGGTTAACCTCTTTCCCAGCTCCATGAAGGCTGGCATCCTGCTGGGTGCCGGTATCGCCGCCATTACCGGTGAGATCTCCGAAGGGGGGCGCCTGGCCAGTACGCCGATCTCGCTGATGCTCGGTTTCGCGGTTACCGGTTATGTGCTGTTTTCTCTCTCCTTCCGCGATCTGGTCGAAAAGCATCGCTGGGCCAAGATGATCGCCAGCTACGGCATGGTCCCCGGCACGTTGGTCGCCATGGGTATCGGCTGGATCGTGGGCGAATATTCGCTGCCGACGATCGAGTTCGGTTTTTCCGCCCCCGCCTTCGGCGAGATGTGGAACTACCTGCCATTCAGCATCGGCTTTCCGGGCATAGAGATCTGTGGATGGCGATTCCCACCGCCATCATCGCCTACATCATCGCCTTTGGTGACATCATCGTCGGTCAGAGCCTGCTGGATCGGGTCGATCATCTGCGTCCTGATGAGAAGATCGAGGTTGATGTCGACCAGGTGCATATCATCACCGGCATTCGTAATCTGATGCACAGCCTGTTCGCCCCCTATCCGGGGCTGGCGGGTCCGCTGTTCACCGGCGCCATGGCCACTATCGCCGAGCGCTACCGTTACGGCCGCGGTGCGATGGATACCATCTACAGTGGTGCGGGTGTGTTCTGGATTGTTGGTTT
>SDWN01000816.1 GCA_004195305.1 Neptunomonas sp.
ACGGGGCTGGTATTATGCGGCGCTTATTACTGACAGTAACCCGAAAGACAGTCAGCCTCCAAATGAGGCGGCGTCTGGCCAGAGAATCGATATGCGTGTATTGGGAATCGAGACCTCCTGTGATGAGACCGGAGTCGCACTCTATGACAGTGAGCAGGGCTTGCTGGCTGACGCGTTGTATAGTCAGGTTGCAATGCACGCAGAGTATGGCGGGGTGGTGCCCGAGCTGGCCTCGCGTGATCATATTCTTAAGCTGGTGCCGCTGATTCGGCAGGTGTTGGCTGAGGCGGGCTGCGATTCCGGTCAGGTCGATGCGATCGCCTATACCGCAGGCCCCGGTTTAATCGGTGCCTTGATGACCGGAGCATCGCTGGCGCATGCGTTGGCGATGGCCTGGCAGGTGCCAGTGCTGGGCGTGCATCATATGGAGGGCCACCTGCTGGCGCCGATGCTGGAGGAGGCGCCTCCGACGTTTCCTTTTCTGGCGCTGCTGGTTTCCGGTGGGCATACTCAGTTAATGCAGGTGAATGCCCTGGGCGACTACCGGTTGCTGGGGGAGTCGCTGGACGATGCTGCCGGAGAGGCCTTCGACAAGGCCGCTAAAATGTTGGGGCTGGCGTATCCCGGTGGGCCGCTGATCGCGGTCCGGGCTGAGCAGGGAACGCCGGGGCGATTCAGGTTTCCGCGGCCGATGACCGATCGTCCCGGACTGGATATGAGTTTTAGCGGGTTGAAAACTTTTACCCTTAATACCACCGAGAAGTTGCGTCAGAGCGAAGCGGGGCTCAGTGAACAGGATATCAGCGATATCGCGCTGGCATTCCAGGATGCGGTGGTTGATACGCTGGCGATTAAATGCCGTCGTGCGTTGCAGCAAACCGGAATGAAGACGTTGGTGATCGCCGGTGGTGTTAGTGCGAATAAAATGCTCCGTCACAAGCTGGCAGAGATCGCTGCCAAGCAGGATGCGACCCTATTCTATGCTCGGGCGGAATTCTGCACCGATAATGGCGCCATGATCGCTTACGCCGGGTGCCAGCGGCTGCTGGCGGGGCAGCGTAGTGATCTGGTTATCCAGGCCCGGCCGCGCTGGCCGATGGTTGAGTTGGAATCAGTCAGTGTTTGAGGGCAAGTCTTATAGCCGCGATTCGTTACCCTGCAATAATTTTCGAATGTTATCCCGGTGGCGCACAATCAATAGCAGCGACATCAGGCTCAAAACCGGCAGGTAGGTGGGTGTCAGCCACCAGCACAGCAGCGGAGTCGCCACTGCAGTGGCGAGCGAGGCCTGTGATGAAAGCCGGAATAGTCCTGCTAATAGCAGCCAGATGCCGATCTGGCACAGCGCCAGTATCGGTAGCAGTGCCAGGCAGGCACCCAGGAAGGTCGCGACCCCTTTGCCACCGCGGAACCGGAAGTAGAGCGGGTACAGGTGGCCGAGCATGGCGCAGAGTCCGCATGAAGCCACGATGAGGTTGTCTAGCTTGAGCTGCTGCGCCAGCCATACCGGTAGCGCGCCCTTGAGGATATCTGCTACGAGTGTGGTCATGCCTGCCTGGCGTGAACCGGTGCGCCAGACATTGGTGGCGCCGGGGTTGTTCGAACCGAGGGTGCGCGGATCTTCAAGGCCCAGAAACTGGCACACCACCACGGCACTGGAGACCGAGCCTAGCAGATAGGCGCTTAGCAGGGTTAGCAGTGCAGGGATGGACGATTCAATGGTCATGTTGTTTTTAACGTAACACGTATAGATGCATTAGTATCAGAAGCCTCAATTCAATAAAAGCGAAAACAGCCAGCAGGCGTAGGAGTACCCAGATGGATATTGTCTATATCAAGGAGTTGGAAGTGGAAACCGTGATTGGTATCTATGACTGGGAGCGAAAAATCAAGCAGCGGGTAAATCTCGATCTGGAGATGGGGACCGATATCCGCAAGGCGGCGGCTAGCGAAGATATCGATAGTACCCTTAACTATAAAGTCGTCAGTGAACGGCTGATCGATTTTATTCAGCGCAGTGAGTTCCTGCTGGTTGAAACCATGGCTGAGCAGATCGCCACCCTGGTCCTGAGTGAGTTCCCGGTACCCTGGTTGCGCTTGCGCCTGGGCAAGCCCGGCGCGGTGCCTAATGCTAAGGATGTGGGGGTGATTAT
>SDWN01000819.1 GCA_004195305.1 Neptunomonas sp.
GTTCTGGAAATCCCTGATCATTTGTTGTCACGGGATCACCACCGCCCCCATCATCACTACTCGACCCTGATAGCAGGACGGCTGCTGCACCACCCACCACAACAGCACCACCGACAAGCCGTAAATCAGGATGCCAGCCGGAACCATAATCAACAGTTTAATGGCATGTGAAAATGCGTACTCCTGAGCCAAAATACTGATCTGCCAGACGCAGGTCGCCATCAATGCAGTGGACGCAACCACGCGCCAAACCTCCCCCACAAACTGTTTGACCGATAGCTCTATTCGGTTGAGGGTTTTCCATATGCTGATCAGAAAAATCAGCATATGGATCGATGAAACTGCCCAGGCAACGCCGATAACGCCACTGTATTCAATCGCTATAAGCACTGCGGGAATCTGCAACATCACACCTAAGCCGTACAGGTTAGAGAGTAATCGTGTCTCCCCCAACGCGATCAGCAACGGTCCCTGATTAGCAATACAGATCGAGGCGATGGCGTACACCACCAGTATCTTCAACAGGGGAATAGCTTCCAGCCATCGGTCGCCTAGCAGCAGTCCGATCAACGGATCAGCAACGAGACTAATGCCGATGGCGATGGGCAGTCCGATCAGCAAGATGAGGGTAAAGGTCTCAATAAACGACCGTCTCAGCTCACCGAAGTCGTCGGTCATCTTGGAATAGGCGGGTAGCAAAACTCGCCTCAGAGGCATCAGCAGTTCGGTCGAAGCAAGGTTGGAGAATTCCTGGGCGACGTTGTAAAAACCCAATACGTGCATCCCTGCTAACTTGCCAAGGATAAACACGTGGGATCGTGTATATAGGAAACCAAAAACATTACCTAACAACAGCCACTTAGAGAACTCAAACACCTCTCTAGCGTGGACCAGACTTAACCGAGGGCGGTAGCAATGCAGCCGAAAACTCAGATAAAGTTGCAGCAGGCTGCCCGAAATAATGCCACTCAGCAGAGCCACATAGCTCTTCAGCAGCAAGGCCATGATGACGGTAACGATAAAAGAGCCAAATTTCACCCAGGCAAACAATCGGAACTCCCTGTCAAACTCCAGGTTTCGTTGAAAATCGATAATGCCCACATTCTGAAAGCCCAGCACGACAGAGGAGAGAGCGAGTAGCAACAGCACATGTGCTAAGCGCGCATCTTCAAAAAAGTTGCCAGCCGGTACTGCCAAAGCTGCAATCAGGATCGCGGTCAGAATCCCCCGTAGAATAGAGAGAGTCCAGACGGTATCGTAGTGCTCAGGCAACGTCTGTTTCCTTCTGACCAGCCAGATATCGAAGTTGAAGGCGCTGAGCAGTTGAATGCCGCCGGAGATAACCGAAGCTAGCGCAATCAAACCGTAATCAGAGGGGTGCAGCAACCGGGCCAGTATAATGGTGCTGGCGATCCCAAGAATTCGCACCGCAAAGCGCAGCAGAATAATCCAACCAGCGCCAATCGCTATCTGCTGCCCAATGCTCTGGGCACCGATCATGACTCATCATCGAGCTGGGATAACATAGCCGCTATCGCATCCAGTTCATGCTGATCGACCCCGGCCAGCTTGAAATCTGATGGCGAATAAAAGTCCGTTTGTGAGCCCTTTGCGCGCTGTGTAAGATCCACCAATACTGCTGAGACCTGCCGGGCCAGGGTGTCGATGGTCTTCTCAGTATGCAAGCGCGGACTATAAATCCAGTGCAACCAAAGTACACCGTCTACGATATAGGTATTGATCTCTATGCAGTACGCACGGTTACCCTGGGGATGTCTGGGCAGGCCGATATTCTCCGCCTCCGGACGGATGGCGCTCGAGCGAGAGGATAGCTGATCGATCTGCCCCAGGTAGTTGAAACAGAGCTGCGAAGCCGGGCCGGAGGCGATGGCGCCAGAACGCCCCCCGCTCAATTCACGCAAGGCACCATAGCCAATCCCTCGCTGAGGGATTTTTCTAAGCTGCTCCTTGACACCGACCAGAGCAGACAGCGGGTCATCGTTGCCATCGATGCTGAGTAATACCGGAAACACCGTGGTGAGCCAGCCGATGGTCGCTGACACATCGACGTCATCGAACAGGGGCTCGCGCTGTCTCTTATACACATCT
>SDWN01000826.1 GCA_004195305.1 Neptunomonas sp.
CCAGACGCACCAGATCGATCACCCGGTTGGGATTTTCGCCGCCATAGCTAACCTCCAGCCCCCCGCCTCCGGCGGCCACAAAATCGGCCATCATCAGCCGCAACCGGGTCCAGTTAAGGTCGTACTTGAGTGGATGAGCGATCACCGCGATACCACCGGCCGCGACGATCCAGCCAACCACCTTGGCCATGGACGGCCAGTGACAACGCACATCCCCTGGACGCTTAGAACCCAGGAAGCGGTCAAAGGCCTCGGGCTCGGAATCAACATAACCCAGCTCGACCATCGCCCGGGCAAAATGAGGCCGCCCTAACGACTCGCCGCTGGCAAACTCACGCGCCCGCACCATCACCCCGGGCATACCCCGCTGCTCTAATTGCTGATCGATCTCGACCGAGCGCCGCGCCCGGGCATCGGCCTGCTCGGCCACCGCCTCGAGCATGGCCGGATGTTTATCATCGACCCCCAAGCCGACTACATGGATGCCTGAGTTGGCCCAGGTGGTCGATAGTTCGATCCCCGCCACCACGCCAACACCCAGTGGCTGAGCCGCCGCACGTGCTTCATCCAATCCGGCGCAGGTGTCGTGATCGGTAATCGCCAGATACTGCAACCCTTTGGCGGCCGCCATCTGGACCAGCGCAGCAGGCGACAGGCCGCCGTCAGAGGCAGTGGTATGACTATGCAGATCGATGGCGGGAAGCATGGGTAGAAACCTAAGTTGGCCAGAATTCAACCAACGAGGATACTGCTTTTTACCTCTGGCCGATAGGCGCGTGGGTGGGAACTCTTTATACTGCGAGCTGCTCCTATAGATACTTCTTATACGCCACTGGACCGACTATGAAGCTGTTATTCGATTTTCTGCCGATCATGATCTTTTTCGGTGTGTACAAATACACCGGCGATATGATCATCGCGACTGCGGTACTGATTCCCGCCACCATCATCCAGATGCTGGTCACCTGGATGCGTACCCATAAGATCGAAAAGATGCAGCTGGTGACTCTGGCGCTGGTGGTCGTACTCGGCGGTGCCACCGTACTGCTAAAAGACAAAACGTTCATCCAGTGGAAGCCGACCGTGGTCAACTGGCTGTTCGCTGTCGCCTTCCTGGGCAGCCAATTTATCGGCGCCAAGACCCTGGTGCAGCGGATGATGGAGAGCGCAGTGGCACTGCCTGCGCCGATCTGGACCCGCCTCAACCTGGCCTGGGTGGTATTCTTTATCGTTATGGGCGCGCTGAACCTGTATGTCGCCAAGACCATGAGCGAGGAGGCCTGGGTTAATTTCAAGCTGTTTGGGATGCTCGGGCTGACCCTGGTATTTATCATTCTGCAGGGGATCTACCTCAGCAAGCACATCTCCGAGAAGGATGAAGAACGGAATCAAGAGCCGAATGAGAAGCAGGACGATTCGAGCCCTGCCATCGAGCAAGACAAATAGTTAATAACTAAAACCAATAACTAAAACCAATAACTAAAACCAATAACAAGCCAAGAGACTCGCCATGTACTACGCCATCATCAGCGAAGATATTGATAACTCTTTAGAAAAGCGCCTCGCCGCGCGCCCCGAGCATGTCGCTCGACTGGTCGCCCTCAAAGATCAGGGGCGGCTGTTGGTTGCCGGCCCACACCCTGCCATCGACAGCGAAGACCCGGGCCCGGCGGGCTTTACCGGCTCGCTGGTGATCGCTGAATTTGATTCCCTTGAGGCGGCCCAGAGCTGGGCTGACGTGGACCCCTACATTACTGCCGGGGTTTACGCCAAGGTGGTGGTGAAGCCGTATAAGAAGGTGCTGCCTTAAGCCCGTTGACGGGTTAAAAACGCCCCACAGGGATGTGGGAAGTGCCTTAAATGCAGGAGCAATCTCAGGCCGACCACTACAACCCACAATAACCGCTATGCATGCGTGGATTGGCATTTATACCAACCTATGTGCTGCCTATGTCAGGCTGAAGCCCGACCCACATAAGGCGCAACCCACAATAACCACTATGCATGCGTGGATTGGCATTTATACCAACCTATGTGCTGCCTATGTCAGGCTGAAGCCCGACCCACATAAGACGCAACCCACAATAACCGCTATGCATGCGTGGATTGGCATTTATACCAACCTATGTGCTGCCTATGTCAGGCTGAAGCC
>SDWN01000119.1 GCA_004195305.1 Neptunomonas sp.
TCATGCTCTTGGCACGTTCAACCATCTCCGGCAACCACTCACGCGCCTCACCCACCAGGATCACCACCGAGTTTGCCATGCAGCGTTGACCGGCGGCGCCAAAGCAGGAGCCCAGCATATGGTTGATCGCCTGATCTTTGTTGGCATCCGGCATGATCACCGCGTGGTTCTTCGCCCCCATCATGCACTGGGCGCGCTTACCGCTGTTGCTGGCGCGCTGGTACAACGACGTACCGACATGGGTTGAGCCGATAAAGGACAGTGCCTTGATATCGGGATGATCTGCCAGACGGTTAGCGACATCGGCTCCGCCGTGAACCACGTTCAGCACCCCGGCAGGCACACCGGCTTGCATTGCCAGCTCCACCAAACGCATGGTCGAGGAGGGATCCTGCTCGGAAGGTTTCAACACGAAGGTGTTACCGCAGGCGATCGCGATCGGGAACATAAAGCACGGCAGCATAATCGGGAAGTTAAATGCGGTAATACCGACACCCACCCCCAGCGGCTTGTTCAAGGTATAGACATTGACATCACCGGCGACATTATCGGCCATCTCGCCCAGTTGCAGCTTGGTGATCGTGCAGGCATTTTCAATCGCCTCCAGACCACGGCCGACTTCACCTTCGGCGTCGGGCAGGGTCTTACCGTGCTCCAGGCTGATCAACTCCGCCAGCTCTTGAGTATGGTCGCGCACCAGCTGCTGGAACCGCAACATGATCGCCTGGCGCTTAGCGACAGACACCTTGCGCCAGCTCTTGAACGCTTCTTTGGCGCTGGCTACTGCCGCATCCACCTCCTCAAGCGTTGCAAAAGGCACCCGCGCAACCACATCCTGAGTCGCTGGATTCAAGACATCAACCCAGACGCCGCTGCTGGTCTCAACTCGCTCGCCATTAATAATCATCGGTACATTGGGAATGTTCATCATTGCCTCCTGACACATCGTCATGTTGCGCTGCACACAAAACTGCATTTATGCAAGCGGCTAAAGTTCGTTGATCTCTAGGATAGTGGCAGGTTATCTTCTGAACAACCGGCAGGATAGCAAAACAGCCTTGCACAATCGCAAGGACAAACTCTGGAGCGGCATGATGAGTATGAACTGGGATGACCTGAAAATATTTTTGGAGGTGGCCCGCGCCGAAAAATTATCAGAAGCCGCAAAACGGCTCGGGATTGATGCCTCAACCGTCTCTCGCCGCTTGCACCGCCTGGAAGATCAACTGGCTACCCAGCTGTTTGACCGGAGCACGGAGGGCCACAGCCTGACCGAGCACGGGCAACTGCTGCTGCAAACCGCCCGTGATATGAACCAGCGCGCACAAACCGCCAGCGAAATCCTGCAGGGCAAAAACCTGGAAAATCAGGGCAAGGTGCGTTTGGGCGCTACCGAGGCCTTCGGCAACTATTGCATCGCGCCGGAACTGGCCCGGTTCTGCCAACAGTACCCGCAGATCATCATCGACCTGTTACCGCTGCAGCGTTTCGTTAAATGGTCGCATCAGGAGGTCGATATTGCGGTCACCATTGAAAAGCCGCCCAACACCTCACTGGTGGTCTCTAAGCTGTGTGACTATCGGCTCCGCCTGTACGCATCGCGTAGTTATCTTGAACGCTCACAGGTCATCCATACGCCCGAGGATATCTACGCCCATCCGTTGATCGGCTATGTCGATGACCTGGTGTTCAGCGACCAGCTTTCCTACCTGGAGCGCTTACTGCCCAACTCACACCCGACCTTTCGCAGCACCAGCGTCGTCACCCAGTCGATCGCGGTACGGGAAGGATTGGGGCTGGCCATCCTGCCCTGCTTTTTAGCCCGCCGTGATCCGCATCTGATTCCGGTATTAGCGGATCAAATCAGCGTCGTACGAACATTCTGGATCGCGGTACACCCGGAACAGAAAAAACTCGCGCGGGTGAATAAGGTTTGGCAGCACTTAAAAAACCATGCGGCCGAGAACAGCGCCATGTTGATGGGGACGGCGTAGGCGATCTGCTTGATGCTACGCGGGTCGGCAAAGAGCCTACCTGATTACCCACAAAGCTCAGCCAGCTCTCAGTGCCTATATTTGAAGTAACCGGCATGAGCGAGGGCTGCATGAAAAACAAGATCCAATCCCATAAAGGCTATAGCCTGATTGCACT
>SDWN01000333.1 GCA_004195305.1 Neptunomonas sp.
GTACCTAAACAGTGCTGAGGGCGGCCAGATCAGCCCGCCTGTTCTAGGAGGCTAACCGAGAATAGACTGACCTACTCGGCAACCGCCCCTGCGTTGCTCTACCTCCTGCATCCATGCAGCCGTACGGGAAAGCCGACTTTGGCCATTTATCACCCTCTTTTTCGTTTAATAGAACCATTATTAGCCTCAAAAGAGTTTGAAGGCTGTCTCAAATCGGTCTTCCCCTCGCTACGACCGGCCAAGTCCGACAGCCTCCTGTGTCCATCGCCTCTGGAATCCGTCTAGTGGCGCGTAACTACTTGATTTTGTCAGCGCGCATGGCTGTTCTATCGATGCTGGACCTATAAATGTCTAGCTGTTGGCCTTTGTGGACCCAGAGCCCCAGCCTCTAGGATTAGACCCTGCGTTAACCCTATATAAAAACAACAGGAGCGTTTCTGGCTGTGCCAGAACAGGTTTCCGGACAAGTTGGTAACATTCATGAATACATTCAAGACCGCCTTGCCCCTCAATGACGCCTTAGCGACAAAGGCCGATCAATCGATACAAAATCTGGCCAAAGAGCTGCCGCAGTTCGAAGACCGCGATAACCAGCAGACCAAGTTCACCACCTGTTACATGTGTGCCTGCCGTTGCGGCATTAAGGTGACGGTAGAGGGGAATGAGATCCGCTTTATCCAGGGTAATCCCAACCACCCCATCAACAAAGGAGTGCTCTGCGCCAAGGGTAACGCCGGCATCATGAAGCAAAATTCGCCCGCCAAACTGAGCAAGCCGTTGATGCGCAAGCCCGGTACCGAGCGCGGCGCTGGCGAGTTTATCGAGGTCTCTTGGGACGATGCACTGGAAGTGCTGGAAAAACGCCTATCCCATATTCGCGCCACCGACCCCAAGAAGCTGGCCTACTTTACTGGCCGTGATCAGATGCAGGCGCTGACCGGGATGTGGGCGAGTCAGTTCGGCACCATCAACTGGGCCGCCCACGGCGGTTTCTGCTCGGTCAATATGGCCGCCGGTGGTCTCTACACCATGGGTCACGCGTTCTGGGAGTTCGGCGATCCCGACTGGGACAACACCAAGTATTTTATGATGTGGGGGGTGGCCGAAGACCACAGCTCCAATCCGCTAAAACTCGGTATCAAGAAGATCAAAGAGCGCGGCGCCAAGTTCGTCTCGGTCAACCCGGTGCGTACCGGTTACCAGGCGGTGGCTGATGAGTGGATCGCGATCCGTCCCGGCACCGATGCCATGCTGGCGCTGTCTATGGTGCATGTGCTGGTGAAGAACCAGCTGGTGGACGATGAGTTCTTGATCCGCTACACCAACTCACCGCAGCTGGTCATCAATACTCCCGGCAAGCAGGGCGACGGTCTCTTCTACCGCTGTGAGGAGGGTAAAACCCAGGTTTGGGATCTGCAGCAGGAAGCCTTTGTCGACGCCAAACGTCCCGATATTTCCCCGGCCTTGTTTGGTGAATATACCTCCCCGGAAGGCACGCCGTTACGTACCGTGATGTCGATCCTGGTAGAGAAGTACCTGGACGAGCAATACGCCCCTGAGAATGCCGCCAAGATCTGCGGCGTCAGTGCCGAAACCATCGAGCGGTTGGCGCTGGAGATGGCTCACGTCGCGTTCAAGGAAACTATTACCCTGGATGTGGAGTGGACCGATTGGGCCGGACGCAAGCAGACCCAGTTTATCGGCCGTCCGGTATCGATGCACGCCATGCGTGGCGTCTCCGCCCACTCTAACGGTTTCCAGACCTGTCGCGCACTCCACGTGCTGCAGATTCTGCTCGGCACCATCGACTGCCCCGGTGGTCACCTGGCCAAGCCGCCGTTCCCCAAGCACATTCCACCGGGGATCAAGCCGGCTAAAGAGATGGCACCCAACACCCCGCTTAAATCACCGCCGCTGGGCTTCCCAACCTCGCCTGAGGATCTGGTCATCGATGCCAACGGCAACCCGCTACGGATCGACAAGGCTTACTCCTGGGATGCGCCGGTCGCCAACCACGGCTTGATGCATATGGTGATCAGCAACGCGGTCAAGGGTGATCCCTACAAGATCGACACGCTGATGCTGTTTATGGCCAACATGGCCTGGAACTCGAGCATGAACACCGCCGAGACCATGGATATGCTGCG
>SDWN01000348.1 GCA_004195305.1 Neptunomonas sp.
AGTAATCTCTAACAAACGGCTTATCGGCGGGCAGCCGCTTGGCGCAACGCTTTGCGATATTAGCACAGGATTTTAATATCTTGAACCAACCGCGGGCTCCCGGCCTGTTTTATCCATGAATAAGCGCCAGCTGGCACAGCCTGTTGCCATCGCGAACAAACACCACCCCAAGCCTAAACTTCAGCTTACGACCTGGATTAACGTTAATTAGCACCGCGCTGTAACAACCAAGCCGATTCTACCCTCTAGACTTCATAATTAAAAACTCACCGGAATCCAACATGCGCCGTCACACAATTATGTTCTGGCTGGTACTCGCAGGCTTGATAAGCACGCCCTTTATCTCTCCCGATAGCAGCGCCGAATCGTTATTCCAGGGTCACTCCCAAGCCTACCAGGCTGCTCTGACCCGCCTGCCACCGCCCGATATCAATTTTCTAGACGCACAAAACCAGGCACATACGCTGGCCGACTATCCTGGACAGGTCCTTGTGATCAATTTCTGGGCCAGCTGGTGCCCGAGCTGCCTGCATGAGATGGCATCGCTGCAACGACTCCAGGACGCAGCCGGAGCACGGGTAAAAGTAATCACCCTGAACCAGAATTTAACCGACAGCACCCAGATACAGCAGCTATTGCACCGCGTTCAGGCGGGACAACTACCCGCGTCGCGTGATCCAGACGGCCGCCTGGGTTATGCCCTCGGACAAAAACTACTGCCAACCACGTTTTTTATCGATAGCAACGGACTGATTGCAGGGCAACTGATTGGCGCCGCTGAGTGGGATAGCCCGGAAGCTCTGGCACTCATACACAGCCTGCATTTGTAAATAATTGACTATTCTTTGTAACGGTAAATATCCCACTGCATCTAGCATGGACAGTGAACGAATCCTCCGAGCCAACTTAAGTAACAGTATAAATATAAGGAACGACCGATGACCCCTAACCTCCTGAAGATGCTGCGGCTGTGTTTCGCGCTCACAATTGTCTCCGGCGCACTGGCTTGGCAAGGCAGTGCTTACGCGGCCAGCAACCCCTGCGCCGCTAAAAACCCCTGTGCAGCCCAGAATCCTTGCGCTGCCAAAAACCCCTGTGCGGCTAAAAACCCCTGTGCCACTAAAAACCCTTGCGCGGCTAAAAACCCCTGTGCCGCTAAAAATCCTTGTGCCGCTAAGAACCCCTGTGCAGCCAGCAACCCCTGTGCCGCTAAAAACCCCTGTGCCTCAGCCTCAGTGGATATTAAAGAGATAACCCGCCCCCTGGGCAGCAAGATGTTCTCCGGCAGTCAAGCTGAACTCGCGGCTTACGGTGCCAAGCTCTGGAAGAGCAACAAGCTAAGCAGCAACGGCCTCAGCTGTGACAGTTGCCATGCTAACAGCCGGGCATTCAAACCCAGCTTCACCCAGGCCTATCCCCACCGCGTCGACATGGCCTCGGACCAGGCAGGACTCGAAAGCATCCAATTGGAAGAGATGGTGCAACTCTGCATCAAGGTGCCCTTTGCTGCCGAGCCACTGGCATGGGATTCCAAAGAGCTGGCAGCACTGACCGAATATTCGAAGCAGGCCCAAAAGCAGTTCCGCGCAGTGGCCATGAACCCTTGCGCCGCCAAGAACCCTTGCGCGGCTAAGAACCCCTGCGCTGCCAGCAACCCCTGTGCCACCAAGAACCCCTGCGCCGCTAAAAACCCCTGCGCAGCCAGCAACCCCTGTGCTGCCAAGAACCCCTGCGCCGCTAAAAACCCCTGCGCAGCAAGCAACCCCTGCGCTGCCAAGAACCCCTGCGCCGCTAAAAATCCCTGTGCCGCCAAGAACCCCTGCGCTGCTAAAAATCCCTGCGCCGCCAAGAACCCCTGTGCAGCCAAAAACCCTTGCGCAACTAAATGATAAATAGGAGCAATCATGCAAGGAAGCCGACTTTTCCGCAGCGTAACCCTCCCATTACTGCTGATCAGCGCTGTCGCAAGCGCGCAGCCTGATCAGACAACTGATTTCCTACAGCAGCACTGGCAACGCCCCTTGGCACCGCAGGGGGCGGCACCCGATCACTACTCCGAACAGGAGGCATCACTGTCAGCAAACGCGTGCGGTAACTGCCACCCGCAGCAACGCAGCGACTGGGGCCAAAGCCTGCACAGCAAGGC
>SDWN01000592.1 GCA_004195305.1 Neptunomonas sp.
TACAGGATGTACGGTATGCCCCGAGAGCCATGGATGGCGGTAGGGGCGATGTACAGGATGTACGGTATGCCCCGAGAGCCATGGGCCGTTGTCTGTTCCCGACAACAACGGCATACCTGCGTCCATGCAGGCAATGGCGGTAGGGGCGATGTACAGGATGTAGGGTATGCCCCGAGAGCCATGGGCCGTTGTCTGTTCCCGACAACAACGGCATACCTGCGTCCGTGCAGGCAATGGCGGTAGGGGCGATGATTGGTCCTGAATCGCTAAGCAATTCAGGCGGAACGGCTCGCTTAGGCGCGCCGGTACCAATTGACCCCCGCGCTATCGGCATCAACACAGACCAGTCCTCTGGCCATCAGGCAGTGCAGATGGGCATAGCTTTCACCGGCGGCAAATATTTGCGTCTGATGGGTGATCGTGGATTTGAAGATCAGCGGGAAAAGATCGACCACCCGCAGCGGCTCCGCGCAGCGTTGATAAATTTTTTGCAGATCATCCTCGTGTGTCTGCACCAGTTGCTGGAGCCGCTGAGCGCCACCGATAAAAGGCAGTCCATGCGAGGGCAGCGTCAATACGTCTTTGGGGAGTAGGGGTTGCAAGCGTCTGCAGGAATTCAACCAGTCCTGTAGCGGATTGGCGTGGGGCTCCGTAGGCCAAACGCTGACATTGGAAGAGATTGTGGGGAGCAGCTGGTCACCCGAGATGAAAATATTAAGCTCGGGACAGAGCAGGCAGGCATGCTCGGGCGAATGGCCTTCGCCCGTGATCACCTGCCATTGCCGATTATTGATGCTAAAATGGTCACCTTCTTTAATCCGGCGGTAAGAGCGGGGCATCCCTCGAATCATCTTGCTAAAGCCGCCGAACCTGGCGCGGTAGTGATCCAGTTCTGACTCGCTGAATCCCGCCGCCTGATAAAACTGCACCGCTTCGGCGGGCGCTTCGCTATTGCCCTCCTCATACAGTACCCGGCACTGCTGGTAGTCCGCGCGTGACATCCACAGTTCCGCCCCTGTGCGCCGACACAGCCAAGCAGCAAGGCCAATGTGGTCCGGATGCATATGGGTGCCAATGACCCGCTTAACCGGTTTGTCGGTATCGATCAGGGTGCAGATTTGTAACCACAGATCGGTGGTCTCTTCGCTAGCTAGGCCGGTATCAACGATCGTCCAGCCGTCGTCTTCCTCCAGCAACCAGAGATTGATGTGATCCAGCTGGAAGGGCAGAGGCATTCTCAGCCAATAGACGCCTTCTGCAACGGCCATTAACTCGCCCGGTTTGGGGGGCGTGCTGTGAGGGTAGTGAGGTTTGAAATTATGCATGTATGTGTATCGCTGACGCTTAACCAGTCTGCATAATATCAGAATGAAACGGTTTTAATCGGGCTTGATTTCGCGTGCCGGATTGACTGCTCGAAACTGGAGGGGTTGATGGGCTTTAATCGGTAGTGGTGAGTCTGACGCTGGGGGCTTTTGCCAAATAAGAGACTGTGGTTTGTTCTAAAAAATGCTGCTACCGCTTGCTCATTGGCGGACATATTCTATGGTTATTATATTGTAATGCCAGCCATCGATATCTCTAACTGAACGAATGGAGCAGAATATGCTGACCTATAAGGATTGTCTGGACTGGAGTGAGCTTGATCAGGATGTGGTCGATGCTATTTCAGAAAACCAACAGATGAGTCAGATTCTGGCGCTGGCCTACGGTCAGAGGCTGGTTCAACAGGGCAATGGTCCGCGTAAAATGAGGCGGATCATGATCAATGATATCCGCCACGCGCAGGATCAAAATAACCCCTTTCATGCTGCAGAACTCAGGCGGGTGCTGCAGCAGTACATCAGGATTAATCCCGTTTAACAGGAGCTATTCACCCAGCGGGTGAATAGGGCTGAGGTTACTTGCGCGGCTCGCCGTCACTGTAGCGGCGACTCGGGGTGCGCATCGTCACAAACTCTTCGGCGGCGGTGGGGTGAATGCCGATGGTGCTGTCAAAGATTGCCTTGGTCGCCCCTGCCTTAAGTGCAATGCCGATTCCCTGGATGATCTCCCCAGCATCGGCACCGACCATATGTACCCCGACCACCCGATCGCTGTCTGCATCAACCAGCAGTTTCATCAGGGTTCGCTCGTTGCTGCC
>SDWN01000112.1 GCA_004195305.1 Neptunomonas sp.
TGAAGGCCCGCGCGCTCAATCAATGCAGGTCATGAAATCCGATATGCATGTGTGGATTGGGCGATTTTATTTCGACATGAGTGCTGCCTATGTCAGGCTGAAGCCCGACCCACAAAGGAAACAGCAGGGGTTGGTGGCTATGTGGATCGGTCTGAAATTGCTCCTGCATTTCAGGCACTTCCCACATCCATGTGGGTCGGTCTGAAATTGCTCCTGCATTTCAGGCACTTCCCACATCCATGTGGGTCGGGCTTCAGCCTGACAAAACCCTCAGCAACCACCCATTTCGGGATGCTATACCCATCCACAAACCCCTCCATTCATGCAGATTAGTTGTTATACCGACCAGAGTGCTACTCTGGTCAGGCTGAAGCCCGGCGCACAAAAATGCATGCTTGGGTTGTTAGTTTATGCAGAAAGAATAGATCGGCTGCATCTTGGCTGAGCTTTGTGGGTAATCAGGAAATTGTATAGGTGACTTGCGTCAAACTGCAGGCAAAATTAACGAAAACTATTGTATCAGAATGATACCAAACAGCTGTCGAAATGAATTTATGTTCACAGTATTAAGGGGGAAGGTACGAGAGTTGGTTGGCCTATTTTCCTTAGAGTGCTACTATAGTGATACTTTTTCGCTGTAGGTTAAGGCCATGAGAACAGAGCTAGTTACCACGTTAAAACGTCAGGCTACCAAGCTGCTTGCTGAACTTCACGAGTCCAAAGAGCCCATTCTCATAACAGAGCATGGGCAGCCCTCGGCTTACCTTTTAGATGTCAGTGATTACGAATTCATGATCAGTCGTATGCAAGTTCTCGAAGGCATTGCCAAGGGAGAGCAAGCTATCCGAGATGGACGGACCCTGAGTAGCGACGCCGCTCGACAGAAGATGAAGAAATGGTTGAAGTAATCTGGACTGAGCCTGCTCTCGAAAATCTGAATGACATAGCTGAATATATTCACTTGAGTAATCCGCTCGCTGCTTCAAGGTTGGTAGAAAATGTATTCAATTCAATTCAGAGATTGGAGTTGTTCCCTGAGTCTGGACGAACACCTAAAGAACTTGAAGAGCTGAACTATCGAGAAGTTGTCGTCAATCCATGTCGTGTTTTTTATAAAATAGACGCGGGTAGCGTTTATATTTTGCACGTCTTAAGGCAAGAAAGAGACTTGCGTAGGTATCTTCTTGCTACTGAAGAAAATACCTGAACAAGACTGTAGATGGTTTTTAACCGGGCTATTTTGCTGTTATGAATAGCCTGGCCCCTCAAACCCTCCCCTCAAACAACCCCCGATAAATCCGATAGAGCCTCGTCTTCAATGAAGGCCCTTGAACCCTGTCGCGGCGCTGGTCGATCAACTCGATAACGGTTTCCACATTACACAGCTGGCCGCCATCAGGCTCGACATACACCGGGTAGAGAATAAGCGTCGCGGCGACCAGCTGGTCTAGCGTCAACTTGCGGGTGCGTCGCTCACAGCTGAGCTTATCCGTGGTCAACCCCCAGCCGGCATAAAACGGCATGCCGTAGGTGACCACCTTGAGCTGTCGCAGCAGCGCCTCAAAACCGGTCAGCGAACTCATGGTATGGACCTCCTCAACCTGCCCTAGCAACGCGGCCATGCCGATCTCGGTGACCAGCAGGTCATAGGGCGCGGCCTGGCCCTGTGGCAACTCCCCGACACGCCCCCCGCTCAGCACATCGGGATGGGGTTTATAGATGATATAGGCATCCGGATTATCGGCACGCACCGCCTGCAGTAGCGCCATATTGGTCTGAATGACCGGCGAGCCCTTGGCGATCGAGGCATCGGTTTCGACCTGACCTGGCACCAGAATGACCTGCCGGTTGTTAGGCAGGGTCAGCCGCTCAGTTTGGCCGACATTGTATTTCGACAGATTCAACTCGACCAACCGCTGCCGAACCTTCATCGCACGCTCGAGCAGATCGGCAGGAAACAAATGGGTGGCGAGCAACTGTTCCAGATCGCTGGAGACGGTGGCATCGTAATAGATTCCCTGAGAATCAATCACCAGCGACATCGGCCGGATCAGATCCACCCCCAGCCCCACTGAGCGGATAAAGCCGTCTTCCATGCGCCATAGCGGCACATCGTCCGAAGCGCAGCGCGATGCCCTG
>SDWN01000115.1 GCA_004195305.1 Neptunomonas sp.
AGATGTGTATAAGAGACAGGTCGAACCTCTAGCATTGCTGAGCAGAAATTAAAGCCTGCAACTAACACCAACAACTAAAGCCAGCACTTAAAACAAACAATGACACAGGGGTTGAGATCATCATGGACATCAGACAACGCGTTGAACGACTACTCAAGCGGATGCACCCCAGCCCCCAGTACCCAACGCAAGGCAAAGTCCTGTTTGTGGATCTTGAGAGCCGTAGTTCGCAGAGCGCCTACCTGCCTCAGGAGGTTGTATCGACCTTTCTTGCCGGCCGAGGCGGCAATATGTTTCTGCTCTACAACCTGCTGCAGGAGGAGAAAGACGCGCTGGACCCAGAAGTCCCGCTGATCTTCGGTGCCGGAGTGCTGACCAGCACTATGCCCTCGGCTACCCGTGGCAATGTCACCAGCCGCTCGCCGGAAAGCCGCGCTATCCTCGACGCGAATGGCGGTGATTACTTCCCCTCCTTCCTGAAACGCCACGGTTACGATCATCTGGTGCTGTTCGGCTGCAATGCCCAGTGGACGATGCTCAGAATCGACCGTGAAAACATCGAATACCTGGATGCCAGCCCCTATCTCGGCATGAACAACCTGGAGTTCAGCCACACCATCGCCGATCAATACGACTACAAAGAACGCAAAGATATGGCCATGGCCCGGATCACCAGCGCCGGTGAAAACGGCGTACTATCCAGCGGCATCATGGGCGGCGAGAAGGCGATCTGGGCCCGCGGCGGCGGCGGTGCCAAGATGGGCTCGCTCAATCTGAAAGCGATTATCATGCACGGCAAGGGGGACGAGGTGGCTGTCAGCCGCGACTACAAGCTGCAAGGTGTCGCATTGTCGCGCAAGAACCTCGCCGCCAGCGTGATCAAAAACGCCATGAGCAAGGTCGGCACCCCGTTCCTGTACAAACCCACCCGGGTTCTGGGCGCCCTGGGCACTAAGAACAACCAGGAGACCGCCTGGGTCGATTCGCTGGACGCCGACAACTTTGACCCCTACCGCCCAGGTATGAGCAGCTGTTTCCGCTGCCCGGTCAAGTGCCGCGCCAATAATGACATGACCCCGGAAAGCGCCGGCGGCTACGGCGCCGGTGCCCTCAAGGGGCTGACCGGCAATGCCAGTTACGACAAGGCCCAGAGTGAGGTCGAACACCACAAAGCGCGCGACTACAACGGCATCAACAATGACGGCGTATTCGACAAGTACGACAAAGGCGAAGGCCCCGAATACGTCAACATCGGTAAGTTCGGCCCCAACATCGGCATCAAGAGCCCGGAGCAGGTGCTGCGCCTGAACAACATCTGCAACGATTTGGGCCTGGACGCGTCCGGCACCGGCACCGCCTTCGGCTGGGCGATGGAGCTGTACCAGCGCGGCATTATTACCCAGGCCGACACCGGCGGGCTGGATCTGAGCTGGGGCAACTACCCCGACATCGAAAAACTACTGCAACTGACCGCCCTGCGCCAAGGCTTTGGCGATACCATCGCCGACTCCACCCGTGCGGTTGAACGCGGCAAATACCCAGCCGAGGCGCTTGACTACCTGATGGCGGTTAAAGGCCTGGGGCAATCCGATCCGCATGATTCACGCATCCTCAAAGCCTTTGCACTGGGACTGGCAGTGGCCACCCGGGGCATGGATCACCTACGCAACCGAGTGACCCTGGAGATCAACGCCCGGATTAACGATAACGCCGAATTCAAACAGTCCCTCTACGGCGGCACTGTCGCACCCGAGCCCAACAGTTACGAAGGCAAGGAGATCGCGGTGCGCCGCTGCGAAAACACCTTTGCAGTCGGCGATGCGGTGGGCCACTGCCGCTTTAATACCAAGCTGTTCAACACCCCCTCCACCACTGGCCTCGACGACTTCGCCGTCCAGCTCAACAGCCTGACCGGGCTGGAGTTCGACGAAGACTCGCTGAATGAGGTCGGCCGCAATATCACCGGCCTGGAACGGATGATCAACTTCCGCCTGGGCCTGCGCGCCAAGGATGACACCCTGCCCAAACGCTGGTTCGATGAGCCGATTACGGTCGGCCCGTTCAAGGGCGAGAAGATCGATCGGGTCGAGTTCG
>SDWN01000124.1 GCA_004195305.1 Neptunomonas sp.
GCCAGGTCACCTCCACCATCAAAACCATCATAGCCTCACCCAGCACCATACGATTTTCGACCGCAAGCGAAAGTGTTGCCGAAGACGTTGAAGAGGGACAGATGACAATTAGCGTCGAGCGTACGGTCACTGCGGGGTCCGTCGTCGTGGGCACGGCCTCAGTGAGGGTCGTGGTGGTCACCGGCGGAACCGCCGTGGCGGGCGAGGACTATGAGTTTGAACCGATGATCGTTAATTGGGGAGATGGAGTAACGGGTGCCGAGTCTGTCACGGTGACGATCCTCAACAACAGCGTGCTCGTCGAGGATAATAAAACCCTGGTGTTTGGCCTTGAATCCACCGATGAAGGTCAGAATCCCACTGGTAGCCATACCCTGACGATCGTCGATGACGAAAAAGAGCAGGTGGTGATCGAGGTGGCACTGAAGGATCTCGCCCAGGGGGATCCGAAGAAGGAGTCCGTCGCTGAGAGCGTTGCCTCGAGCTGTGATGAGGCGACAGGTCAGCTTAAGAGAGACTGCGACCTGCTGGTGGACGGGGCAAAGAGCGGCGACAGCGTTACCAATGCCGAAGCGACAGAGGCCTTGGAACAGATCACCGTCGATGATGCAGGTGCGGCCGCCGATGTGTCCGAATCCGGCGGCAAAAACCAGAAACGCAATCTGGTCTCTCGGCTCAGTGCTCTGCGGGGCGGGGCACAGGGCATCGACCTGTCCGGCCTGAATTTCAATATCTTCGGCCAGACATTTTCCCGGGCGCAACTGCCCCGCGAATGGCTGGAACCGGATGCGGAACGGGGCGGCAGTGCCGGTGCGGATGATCCCTCACTGTTCGGCGAGCGGTTTGGGGGCTTTGTCGCTGGCACGATCAGCGTCGGTGACAAGGATAAAACCGGCAACGAAGAGGGATTTGAATTCAAAATGCTGGGGATTACCGTGGGTGCCGATTACCGGATGACGGAGCAGACCGTGTTAGGTATGGCGGTGGGTATTACGCAGACGGATACCGACATCGACAGTGGCGGCGGATCGCTGGATAGCGATGGCCTTAGCCTGAGCATTTACGGGACCCATTATCAGTCTGAGCAGTTCTTTGTCGAAGGCATTTTTACGCTTGGCCGTAACGATTTTGACCAGGATCGGCGTATCAACTACACCCTGTCTGGCGTCCCGGTCGATCAGACCGCTAGCGCAGACTACGATGGTGATCAGGTATCCCTTGCCCTGGGCGGGGGCTACCATTTCCAACGTGATAAATGGACCATAACACCCATCGGTCGAGTGGAATATGTGGATACCACCGTGGACGGTTATGACGAGACTATGTCCGATCCCAGTGGAGCGGGTGGCGGCTGGGCGGTATCTATGGATGAACAGTCCGTGGACTCGCTGACGTTGTCGTTCGGTGTGGACGCCGCCTATACCATCAGCAATACCTGGGGCATTCTCACGCCCCAGGTGGCCCTGGAGTTGTTTCATGAATTTAAAGACGACTCCCGTCTGATCTCCGGTAATTTCGTTGGTGATCTGACCCAGAATAAGTTCCTGCTACCGACCGATGGGGTCGATAGCGACTACGTCAACGTCCGGCTGGGGATCTCGAGTCAGTTTACCAACGGTGGATCAGGCTATATCTACTACCAGAAATTGCTGGGATACGATGATCTGAGTGTCGATACCATCGGCCTCGGGTTCAGGTGGGCGTTCTAACCGATGTGGAGACTGACGCACCCGACAATGTCGGTGGGGGGGCGACGTTCATGCTGGATTGTCGCCGACCCTGGTTGGCAATCTAGTGTACGAGTCGTTTCGATCGCTGACGGGTGGCGTCGATACTGGCTACTTAAATTTCAACTAAAGGCTCGGGTTTTAGGCCAGTTTGCAACCAGTGGGCCCGCATGCAATTACTGACCAAAGTTGTTGCGGGGCCAAGGATCATGGCTGCCCTGACCCTGACCCGCACCGGCTTAAGGCTATCGGGTTTGAAGCCGCACTGTGCTCACACTCCATTGAGACCAGACAAAACGGCAACCATTACTATAGCTTGCACGGAGAGGCTCCAATGAATACCAAACCACTATTTTATTGTTTCGCTGTATCAATCATCGTTGGCTGCGGAGGAGGAGGAGGAGGTGGCGG
>SDWN01000126.1 GCA_004195305.1 Neptunomonas sp.
GCGGCAGCGGCGGCGGCGGTAGCGGTTGATCAACCCTGGATCGACCTGCAGCAGATTGTGGGCGAGCCGTTGGATCGTAACGTTGTCCTGGCGGTGTTGCTTAACGCGCTGGTGCCCGCGCTGCAGTTGTTTGAGCGACAGGGGTTTGCTCCTTTCAGAGAGGCGTGGCAGCAGCATAATGCCTATCAGGGGCTGCAGGTTCGGTTGGCTACCGAGCGTTTCTCAGAGCAGGGCGTGTGTGTCGGTGTCGATGCCAAAGGGGCGCTGTTGCTGGCTACCGCGAGTGGTACTAAAGCGTTTCATGGCGGCGAGTTAAGCCTTCGGTTGCTCGATGATGCTTGATATTGACATCGGTAATACGCGGCTGAAATGGCGTTACGGCACCCCGCAGGGCGTACAGCGGGGCTTTGTGGATACAGCGGGGCTTAGCGAGAAACGATTGCAGCAGTGTTGGAGCGGGCTTGAGCGACCGCAGCGGGTGCGCTTTGTGTCGGTGGCGTCGGCAGAGATCGAGCAGGTTCTATTGCAGTACTGTCGGCGGCAGTGGTCCATGATGGCTGAGAAAGCGCTTTCGCAGCCCTTCCAGGCGGGCGTTGTGAATAGTTATGCAAACTTTAAGACCTTAGGAGCGGATCGCTGGTTAGCTATGTTAGCCGGGTTTAATCGTGCCGGAAGTTGCTGTGTGGTGGATTGCGGCAGTGCCGTAACGGTGGATTATGTCGACTCAGCAGGTCAGCATCTGGGCGGCTATATCGCCCCGGGGCTGCGCTTGATGCGCAACGGGTTGTTGGGCAATACGCGCCAGATTTATCTCCCTGCTGAGGCTCAGGGGCGCTTTGACACGAGTCCGGGGCGCAGTACAGAAGAGGCGGTAGGGCAGGGTATTGAGTTGATGCTGGCAGCATTGGCGCAGCGGGTGGTGCGTGATTATCCGGTTTTGTTGGGCGCTCGGGCGCGCCTGTTGGTTACCGGTGGTGACGGGGTACGTTTCCTGGATGCGGCCGGTGAAGGTGAATGGTGTGCAGATCTGGTTCTGGACGGGCTTGATTGGGCGTTACCCGAAGGATAGGGAGTTAATATGTTGCGGTGGTTGTTTCTGATTCTATTGCTGCTCAATGGGATGCTGTACGGCTGGTTCTATCAGGAGCAGGAGCAGCGACGGGCTCGGGGTGATCGGGTGCAGGTACCGGTGGCGGCTGTGGCGCAAATCGAGTTGGTCTCAGAGGTTGCTGATTCCCGGTTGCGTAAGCATGAGTCCAAGCCAAGGCCCAAATCAACGCCCAAACCTAAGCCCCGGCCGGTATGGTATTGCCATCGGTTTGGCGGGTTCGAAGAGGCACTGGATTTGAACGAGTGGCTGAGCAAGAAGGCGCCGGGTAAGATCACGCTGGAGCAGGTGCAGCTATCGGCGTTGCCGTCCGTCTACGGCGTCTATATTCGTGCGGATCAGCGCGCGGAGGCGCGGCAGGAATTGCTTGAATCGATGCAGGCGATTGGGCTGGAGGGGGAGTGGGCTGATGCTGAAGGATTGAAAGGGTTGCTGACACTGGGGGTGTACGAAGAGGCGGTATCGGCAGAGGCGCTACATCAGGCGTTGAAGCAGCAGGGCTACGATGCCTCGGTGCGAGAGCGGAAGCGGTATCGTCACGAGAACTATCTATTGCTGCGTACCCGCTCAGAGAGTGTTAGCGGCAGTTCCTGGGTGAAATCATTGCTGAAACAGTACCCGGTGATAAAAAGTGAAAAAAAACGTTGCTAGGGGCTTGCAACAATCGAGGGGCGTGAGTAATATTTGCGCCTCCTGAAGCAGGGCTAAGGCCGGCATAGCTCAGTTGGTAGAGCAACTGACTTGTAATCAGTAGGTCCCGAGTTCGACTCTTGGTGCCGGCACCAGTTTTGCTAAGGATGAGTTATCGATCTGTCGGATTTCGTATTCGATCTGTCGACGGTAAGGTGAGGTTCCCGAGTGGCCAAAGGGATCAGACTGTAAATCTGACGCGCAAGCTTCGGTGGTTCGAATCCACCCCTCACCACCATTGGCTCAGACGTTCGGCTTGAGCGGGTATGGTATAATGGCTATCACCTCAGCCTTCCAAGCTGATGATGCGGGTTCGATTCCCGCTACCCGCTCCAATGT
>SDWN01000343.1 GCA_004195305.1 Neptunomonas sp.
GGGGGGTGGTGCTGCGGATTCAGGCGCTCGACGATGACGGCAAGTTGGCAGCGTTGCGTGCCCGTGCGCACGCGCGTGGCATCGAACTGGGCGAGGATGTGGCGCAATTTATTTTCAATCGCAGTCCGCGTCAGACCCGTGAGCTGTTCCAGCTCCTGGATCGGCTGGACCAGGCCTCATTGTCGGCCAAACGTAAGGTCACCATCCCCTTCGTGAAACAGCTGCTAGGTTGGTGATGCTGAGTAAGTGATGCTGAGCAGGTGATGCAGAGTAGGTGATGCTGAGCCGCGGGGGGTAACCCAACGCGGCGCTTGCGTATTCAGCAGGCCGGTGTCTGTGGTTTTGGTTTTATCTTCTAAGGTCTCAATAATGGAACGAACAAAGCGTGATTTTTTCAGCCGTCCTGCGGCAGAGCAGCAGGAGTTCTTGACTCAGACCTGGTGCGACAAATGTCAGCAGCCCGATCTGGGGATGACCGATCCGACTGAGTATGCCGAGGGTGAAAAAGTGCTGATAGAGGGTAAGTGCTGCCGCTGCGGCGAAGTCGTTGCGACAGAGCTGATCGATTAGCAACACGGACCCAGCGTTCCGCCAGGCTCGAGATGATCATCTCGGCTGGCGGATAAACGCTTATTCGGTAGCGGCGGGTTCGTTGTTATCCGGCAACTCCCGGTCAGCCTTGGCGATATAGCGAGGTTTGTTGCTGAGAATATTCTTAGCATTGGCGCGTTTGGCTTTCTTCGTCAGGATCTGGTTGATCTTTTTACGTTTGTTCATGAGTGTAGACGTCGATTCAGGTTTGGGTTAATCGGTTTGATTAATGGTTCGGGTTGATCGTTCGGGTAGACAGTTCGGGTTAATGATTTTGGCTGAACTCGGATACGATCCAGACTCATTCTATACCGATAGTAAAGCCGACAGTATCTCGATTTAACGTTTCTGTTTTCGTTGTGCAGGCCTGGCTGGGTTGTTGCCCCGGTGATGATGCTCTGCGCTGTTGTGTTTGGTTTGGCTGTTTGTTTGGTTCTTGGTTTTTGTCGTCGTCTTTGATTTTGTAGCTGAATTTTGTTTTGTTGTTGATTTTACTGTTGGTTTTGTTCGGGGTTTCAACGCAGCCTTTTGAAGACCTGAAGGCGCTTTTTTCGTGGCTGTTTTGGATTCAGTTATTTTTTTTGCTGTTCGCCGCGGCGCTTTTTTAGCGGTGGTTGCGATCGATGTGGTTTTTTGCGATCCGGAAACGGCGTTGTTGAGTTGTTCCACCTCTTGTGGGGTGAGATTACGCCACTGGCCGGGCTTCAGTTTGCCTAGCGAGACTGACATGATCCGTACCCGTTTTAACTTGGTCACGTTGTAACCCAGAAATTCACACATACGTCGAATTTGCCGGTTAAGGCCCTGGGTGAGCACGATATTGAATTCGAACCGGCCGGTCATGTGGGCTTTGCAGGGCGCAGTCAGGGTGTCGAGAATCGGTACCCCGGCGCACATCTTGTCGATAAAACGCTGACTGACCGGCTTGTCTACGCTGACCAGGTACTCTTTATCGTGAGCGTTTTCTGCGCGTAAAATCTTATTAACGATGTCACCATCGCTGGTTAGAAATATTAGCCCCTCAGAGGGTTTGTCGAGCCTTCCGATTGGGAAGATACGCTGGCGGTGGCCGATCGCGTCGATGATGTTGCCTCTGACATTTACCTCGGTGGTGCAGGTGATGCCGATCGGCTTGTTGTAAGCGA
This sequence comes from Neptunomonas sp., assembly GCA_004195305.1. Lineage (GTDB taxonomy): Bacteria > Pseudomonadota > Gammaproteobacteria > Pseudomonadales > Balneatricaceae > Motiliproteus. Next base: position 1,737 of record SDWN01000343.1, read on the forward strand.
TATAGACGCGGTCAGATTTGTTAACTGCGCTGGCTTGGATCTGGCGCCCATCCACCCGGACCTCGTCATCCGCCCCCACCCGGGTGCCGAGTTCGGGTGGTTTGCCGTTGATCGTGACCCGGCGCTGCTCAATCAGGTGATCGGCCTCGCGCCTGGAGCAGAATCCCGAATCGCTAATGAATTTGTTAAGCCGTATACCGCTACTGCTGTCCACGATGATGTCCTGATATCTGAAGAGGTTGTAAGTACGATTGCTGTTATACGGTGTCGACGTCGGTGCTGGCTTGATCCTGGATCACGCCAATGAGCAGGCTTTTCCAGCGTGCAAACAGCATTGCGGAGCAGAACAGTCCGCAACTCAGTAGCGCCATCAACAGGCCCAGGGTGCTGCCGCCGAA
>SDWN01000354.1 GCA_004195305.1 Neptunomonas sp.
GGATCATCGATAGTCGACGGGATACTGTACTCCTCGCCATCGGCGATCTGGCGCAACAGCTTGCGCAGGATCTTTCCGGAACGGGTCTTGGGCAACCGCTGCACCACGATCGCGCTCTTGAAGCAGGCGACCGCACCGATCGTATTACGCACGGCAGCAACAAGCTCAGCTTCAAGCTGCTTCTCATCGATATCGACACCATCCTTGAGCAGCACCAACCCGACCGGGTTCTGGCCTTTGAGAGAATCGTTGATGCCAATAACACAGCACTCGGCGACAGCTGGATGGCCAGCAACGACCTCTTCCATCTCACCGGTTGAGAGACGATGACCGGCGACGTTAATCACATCATCGGTACGCCCCATGATGAAGACGTAACCCTCTTCATCCTTATAGCCACCATCGCCGGTCACATAGTAACCCTTGAAAATATTCAGATAGCCGGTACGGAAGCGTTCGAAATCGCCCCAGACGGTGGGCAGACAGCTCGGTGGCAGTGGCAGTTTGATAGCAACATTACCCTGCTCGTTCGCCTCGACCTCGTTACCCTTGCTATCCAGAATACGCACATCAAAACCAGGGGTTGGCAGAGTCGAAGAGCCCGCCTTAGGGGCCTTAGCCTCAACACCCATCAGATTGCCACAGATCGCCCAGCCCGTTTCCGTCTGCCACCAGTGATCGACAACAGGAACGCCCAGGGTATCCTTGACCCAGTGATAGGTCGGCGGATCCAGGCGCTCGCCCGCCATAAAGATATATTCCAGCTTGGACAGATCGTAAGGCTTGAGCAACAGTGAATCAGGGTCTTCCTTGCGAATGGCGCGGAAGGCGGTAGGCGCCGAGAACAGGGCCTTAACCCCATACTCTTCGCACACACGCCAGAAACCACCGGCATCGGGGGTGCGCACCGGCTTGCCTTCGTAAAAGACGCTGGACAGGCCCGCCAGCAGCGGGGCATAAACAATGTAGGAATGACCCACCACCCAACCTACATCGGACGCTGCCCAGAACACTTCACCCGGGTTCATGTCGTAGATCGCTTTCATGCTGTACTTGAGCGCGACAGCATGACCGCCATTGTCACGCACAACTCCTTTGGGCTTGCCGGTCGTGCCGGAAGTGTAAAGAACATACAGCGGGTCGGTGCCTTTGACTGGGGTACAACCCACGGCTGTGGCGCTCGCCATCTCGACAACCCAGTCCAGGTCGCGTCCTTCGATCATCTCGGCGACGACCTGCGGGCGCTGGAAAATCACGCATTTATCAGGCTTATGGGCAGACAGACTGATCGCCGCGTCCAGCAGCGGCTTGTAAGGGATGATCTTGGCGATCTCGATTCCACAGGACGCGGTCACAACCACTTTGGGCTCGGCATCATCGATCCGAACCGCCAGTTCATTCGGCGCAAAACCACCAAACACCACCGAGTGGATCGCACCGAGACGGGCGCTGGCCAACATCGCAACAGCGGCCTCAGGAATCATCGGCATATAGATAACAACCCGATCGCCCTTTTCGACACCCTGGCTCTGCAATACGCCGGCAAACTTGGCCACCTGATCACGCAGCTCGGTGTAGGTAATCGCTCTTTTGCTATCAGTGACCGGAGAATCGTAGTAGATCGCAACTTGGTCGCCACGGCCGGCCTCGATATGATAATCCAGCGCCATGTGGGCAGTGTTCATCTCACCATCGGCGAACCAACGGTCGATGCCGTTATCATCCTTTGACAGGATCTGCTGTGGGAATTTAAACCAATCTAAGGCTGCCGCCTTCTCTTTCCAGAAAGCCTCAGGGGTTTCAATTGATTTTTTATATTCATCCAAGTAGGCCATGATTCCGGTCCTTTCATTGTTTGTTATGGGCTTCAATCAAGAAACTACCTTGTTCAGCCTGCATATTGTTGACAGTCAAACCCTCTTGCGGCCAACACAATAACCCTTTTGGTTGCTGTTTCAACTACGACAAAAGGCGAAACAGCCCTATAAACAACAGAAATAATCAACAATAACAACAGGATAATATGTTTATTTTTTTACACCTAAAAAATAGAGACAAAACATCATTGTCGACAATGTGATGTATTTGCGCAGAATCAAGCCCGCTGCCGCCACTTGCCCCTGCTGCCGCAC
>SDWN01000201.1 GCA_004195305.1 Neptunomonas sp.
CTTAAATGCAGGAGCAATTTCAGACCGACCCACATAAACCAACACCCCCAAGCCTGCTTCTTCCTTTTGTGGGTCAGAACAAACTCCGACCCTCGAATGAATATCGGCTAACCTCAGCCCCCCTGGAACACCACGGTTTTCTTGCCATCCAGAAACACCCGATGCTCGCAGTGCAGTTTCAATGCCCGGGCCAGGGTCAGGCGCTCGGTATCACGTCCCTTCGCCACCAATCGATCCGGGGTGTAGGTGTGATCGACCGCCTCGATCCCTTGGGTAATGATAGGACCTTCGTCCAGATCATTGCTGACGTAGTGCGCTGTCGCACCCACCAGCTTGACCCCCTTGTCATAGGCTTGATGGTAGGGTTTTGCCCCCTTAAAGCCCGGCAACAGGGAGTGATGGATATTGATGGCGCGACCATGCAGTTTGGCGCAAAGATCTGCCGACAATACCTGCATATAACGCGCGAGCACCACCAGATCGGCCCCCGTTTCCTCGACCACCTGCCAGATCTGAGCCTCCTGCTGCGGCTTAGTATCGGCACTGATCGGGAAGTGGTAATACGGAATGCCGTGCCACTCGGCCAGCTCCCGGAGATCCGGATGGTTGGAGATAATCGCTGGGATTTCGATATTCAGGTGCCCGGTACGGTAACGGTGCAACAGGTCCTGCAGGCAGTGGTCATATTTGGAGACCAGGATCACCACCTTTTCAGGGGTGCTCGCATCCCGAATTTGCCACTGCATATCAAATCCGGCAGCTTTGTCGGCAAACTGATGCTTCAGTTCTTCGACCGTCAGGCTATCTTCACTGTCGTTCTTAAACTCGACCCGAATAAAAAACCGGGCACCTTCGGTATCGTCGAAGGTATGCATCTCGGTGACATAGCACTGGCGATCAAACAGAAAGCGGGTCACCAAATCAACGGTACCTATCATGCTTTGACAGGTACCGGTCAGAATATAGGTTGGAGTTTGTGCGTTCATGGTTGCTCCTTTTTTACAGCAAAGCCGTTTTACAACGACAACGGGGCAGATAAAGGCGGAGACACAAGCGCCCCCTGCGACTGCATTGGGTTTGCCAACTACGCAAGGGGCTCATTGTGGTCATTACTTAAGCGTAGATCAGACCTTGTATCAGACCTTGTATCAGACCTTAACGATCAGACCCTCGCTATCAGTCTTTAACGACCAGGCCATATTCAGCACAGGCATCCTGCAGCCAGAGCCAGGCGTAATCGGCAAAGCTGCGCCGAATCACCAGCTCCCAGCTTTCTTCGCCGGTACGACGGATCACCGCCTGGGTCTTGGCGAACACCGAGGTGACCGCTTTGCCGACCGGAAAATTACGCTCATGCACATCGTACGGGGTGGATTTTTGCAGCACCTTGCGGGCATCTTGGCCACTCAGGCTCAGTATCGTCTGAGCGCCTGATACATTGACCACGGCATAATGGCCCGTCATCCGCGCATGCAGCTGGCTTTCGAGTGCGAAGGCCTGCTCGCCCGGCACCACCACCAACCACTCATCCGGCGAGATCCAGCGTACCGACAACTCACCGCGTTCAGCGCTTTGCAACGGGCCCGGTAGCGCCACACCCAGGACATTTTCCGCCGCGCTCATAAAGTCGCTGTCATCGCGCTGCCCCCGCAATACCAGGTGACCGAGCAACTTCAGCTCTTGCAGACAGACCCCGCCTTGCTTAGGGCCTTGGTGGGCGATAGTCTTGAGATCGGCGCGATGCAGCGGGCTCTCTGCGCGAGGCTCGGCACCGGCCAACAGGTCCATGACCGCAACTGTCGGCACCGCTGCGGTGTCCACAATGACCTCAGCAATGGGGGCTGCTTTCTTTTCGGGTGTCAGTAAATCAGACATTCTGGCGCTCTCCTTTCGGATCCAAGAAGATGGGGCTACAGATCTCAGCTTCGATAACGCTGCCATCTGCTTGTGGGTAGTAAACGGTTTCGCCCATCCGCTTGTGACCGCTGCGAATAAAGCCCATGGCGATGCTATGACCCAGACTGGCGCTATAGTAGCTTGAAGTGATGTGTCCCAGCATAGTCATCGGAATCGCCTGTTTGGGATCGGCGACCGCCTGCGAACCTTCGGGGATTACCGTCTT
>SDWN01000660.1 GCA_004195305.1 Neptunomonas sp.
TGAGCGGAACCCCCAAGCAGGGCATCCAAACCGCGTCCTAGACCTCGTTTTTTCTGCATCAACACTTTTCCATGCCTGTAGGGTTGTTAGGTGTCACGAAGCGATCGACTTGAGTGCCTGATCGCAGCGTCGATTCACTTCGCCAGCCAACGCCAGATAGGAGACCGCACCGCGTGAATTGCGATCATACAGCAATGCGGGCAGACCGTGGCTAGGGGCTTCGGCCAGGCGCACATTGCGTGGAATTACGGTCCGGTAGACCTTATCACTAAAATATTCGAGTAACTGAGCAGACACATCCCGGGTCAGACCATTACGCGGATCGTACATGGTGCGAATAATGCCTTCGACATACAGATTCGGGTTGAGTCCAGAGCGGATCTTGTCAATGGTAGTCATCAACGCCGAAATACCCTCAAGCGCGTAATACTCACACTGCATCGGGATTATCACCGCATGCGCGGCGACCAGTGCGTTGACGGTCAGCATATTCAGCGACGGGGGGCAGTCTATGAGGATGTAATCGTAGTTATCCTGGACCAGGTTGAGCGCCTGCTTGAGCCGGTACTCTTTACGTTTGACCGCGATAAGTTCCACCTCTGCCGCGGTGAGATCGCCGTTAGCGGGTAACAGATCGAATCCGCCACTGGTCTTCGAGGTGATTGCATCCAGGGGACCCACCCGGCCGGTTAAGATATCGTAAACGGTATACTCGAGCTGGTGCTTATCAACCCCTGCACCCATGGTGGCATTGCCCTGCGGATCCAGGTCGACCATCAACACTCGACGCTTGGTCGCCGCTAGCGAGGCCGCCAGATTGACGCAGGTGGTGGTTTTACCCACCCCGCCTTTTTGATTGGTCACAGCCAATATTTTGACCACCCGTAATCTCCTTGCTGTGTCGTAAGATCAAATCGTTAGCAGCGGGCCTGCAATACCAGCAAGTGCCGCTCACCCTCACAATGGGGTACTTGCAACTGGTATGCATGCAGTAACTCAAAACCTGCGGGTAGTTCGGCGAGCTCCTGTTCGGGATAACTGCCTTTCATGGCCAGATAGTGCCCGTTCGGAGTAGCCAGTGATTCGGTCCAGGTCAACATCGCGTTAAGCGAGGCAAAGGCGCGCGAGATCACCGTATCAAAACTCTGTTGCTGCGGATAAACCTCAACCCGGCCATTATAAATCTCAACATTATTCAGCCCGAGTTCTTGTTTGGCTTGCTGTAAAAAGCGCGTTTTCTTACCGTTGCTGTCCATCAGCGTGAACTGTTTTTCAGGATAAACAATGGCCAACACCATGCCCGGCAAACCGGGGCCCGTGCCGACATCCGCAATGCTCTGCCCTTCGATATAGGCCACCACGCTTAGACTATCAAGCAGATGGCGCTCGACCATCGCTTCGGGTTGGCGAATCGCGGTGAGATTATAAGTCCGGTTCCACTTGTGCAACAAACCGACGTAGCGGAGCAGTAACAGTTGCTGTTCTGGCGTCAGCGCCAGGCCAAGCTGCTGCAGCCCCCGGCTAAGGATCTTTTCACAGTTGCTAGACAATCCCGACGGGGTTTCTGTATTCACCGTTTTGCTCCCCCAACCTGATCCAATTTACTTCGCTTTTTCAGATAGATAAGCAACAACGATGCTGCCGCCGGGGTCACTCCCTGAATGCGTACGGCTGCGGCCAACGTCTCGGGGCGAGCCTGATTGAGTTTTTGCCGCACCTCGTTTGACAGACCTTCGATCTGGTTATAATCCAGGTCGCAGGGCAGTACCGTGTTCTCCTGACGCCGCATCCGCTCGATGTCTTCCTGCTGGCGCTGGATATAACCGGCATATTTAGTCTCTATTTCAACCTGCTCGGTCACATCTGGGGCTAACGCCATAGCCCCGCTTAAGTGACCTAAATCGGCGTATTTCAACTCCGGCCGTTTAAGCAGATCCAACAGGCTGTACTCGCGTGGCAAGGGATTATCGAGCTTAGCATTCAGGCTCATTGCCGCCTCAGTGCCGGGTTGAATCCAGCTGTTTTTCAAGCGCTGCGTTTCCTGTTCGATCGCTTCCCGTTTGCTACAAAAAGCCTGCCAGCGCTGATCGTCCACTAATCCCAGCTCCCGACCTTTTTCGGTCAAGCGCATATCGGCGTTGTCTTCGCGTAAAATCAGCCGGTATTCGGCACGGCTGGTAAACATTCGGTAGGGTTCGGCGGTTCCCAGGGTGATCAGATCATCCACCATCACCCCGATGTAAGCTTCATCCCGGCGCGGACACCAGGATTCACGTCCCTGGGCTTGAAGTGCAGCGTTCGCACCCGCTAGTAATCCTTGCGCAGCGGCCTCTTCGTAGCCTGTGGTACCATTGATCTGACCCGCAAAAAACAGCCCGGCAATCACTTTGCTTTCGAGCGAATGTTTCAAGTCTTGCGGGTTGAAATAATCATACTCGATGGCGTAACCCGGACGGGTGATGAATGCATTTTCAAACCCTCGCATCGATCGTACCAGCTCCAGCTGGACATCAAAGGGCAAGCTGGTTGAGATGCCATTAGGGTACAGTTCGTGCGTGGTCAGTCCTTCAGGCTCAACAAAAATCTGGTGTGAATCTTTATCTGCAAAACGAACGATTTTATCTTCAATTGATGGGCAGTAACGCGGCCCTACGCCATCGATCACGCCGGTGTACAACGGTGAACGATCCATGCCTGCACGAATGATGTCATGGGTACGGGCATTGGTGTGGGTGATGAAACAGCTGACTTGACGCGGATGATCAGCCACAGAACCCAGATAGGACATCACCGGTAGCGGGGTGTCGCCGGGTTGCTCCTGCATCACCGAGAAATCAACACTGCGGGCGTCAATCCGGGGCGGAGTACCCGTTTTCAGCCGGTCGATTCGCAGTGATGTCTCTCGCAGACGTTTGGCCAGTGTTGAAGAAGATGGATCACCAGCCCGGCCGCCCGAGTGATTTTGCAAACCAATATGAATTAAACCAGCCAGAAATGTGCCCGTAGTCAGCACCACGGCAGGGGCGTGAAAACGTAATCCCATCTCGGTGATGACGCCGGTGGCACGCCCCGAGTCGATAATCAAATCATCAACCATCTGTTGAAAAATGTGCAGATTGGGCTGGTTTTCCAAGGTTGTGCGGACCGCCGCTTTGTACAGCTGCCGATCCGCCTGAGCACGAGTGGCTCTGACTGCTGGGCCCTTACGTGAGTTAAGCACTCGAAACTGTATTCCGGCGCGGTCGGTAACCTGAGCCATTGCGCCACCTAGGGCATCAATCTCTTTGACCAGATGGCTTTTACCGATACCGCCAATAGCGGGATTGCATGACATCTGCCCCAGCGTCTCAATGTTTTGAGTCAACAGTAACGTCTTAGATCCCATGCGAGCTGCTGCCAATGCCGCTTCGGTGCCTGCATGGCCACCTCCGATCACTATGACATCGTAACGATTGGGAAAATCCAAAATATCACCTCTTCACAGACTCCAACACAGAGCCATCAACGAGCTCTGAACCAACAGGCGCTCAGTATATCGACTTGCTGATTGTTTAGACATTCACCTGAACGCTATTTTTCTGAGCGTAGATAATTATGAATTTATATTTTTATATATGTTTAGAAGATTATTTTTATTACTACTATTAAGCAGCAGCAAATAGTCTTATAAGTCGATAAAACCCATATATAACATGCATATGAAAACTTACTAACAGGCACTATAAAGCGTTAACAGGCTGACGATGAGGTGTGCGCGGGTTGTGGATAAAGAAGCTGTTTATCCACAGGGGTGATTCGTACACAAACTGAGCACAGGTTTATCCCCCTATACTTATACATATTATCAACAGGTTGGTGTGGATAAGTATTTTGCTAAAAGCGTCTTTTACGACCGTTAAATCGGCATAACAGGACCTTAAACACGTGCTCGAAGGGCAGGAAAGGGTTAACCGGGGCGGTTTGGGTTAGCCGGGGAGGTTAAGAACCAGAGGTGTGTCATGCTTTTTGGGACGCTGCGAACAACGTTCTTGCGCATCTGAAGGCGCCGAAGGGAGGTTTTGGAGTTGCTATTTGTGTGATCAGACCGCTTGAAAAGGTCCTGACATTTCACGCAGATTAGTTAGCCAGGCATTCGCCTGATCACGGGTTAATTGGGTTTTAACCGGTATCCAGATATCACCTTTATGACTGCCTGTATCCGCTAGCCGTTGCAGTAGACTCCAGTGTGCACAAGGGTGTCCGCCGTGGCGGATCAGACGCAGATTTTGTTCGAGTGTATGGATGAGAAATGCTCCGTTTAGACGTTATCTAAACGGAACAATAGCGCTTGGATGTGTCAGTCTGATGACAAATAAGATCGTTTTTTAGGGCGTTAGCGCTGGGTCGACTGAGCCTGCAGGTACTGTTGTTGCAGATAATCCAGAAGCTGGTCGAGACTTGCCTGAGCCTGGGATAGGTCTTGATCGATCAGGGCCTGAAGTAGCCGCTGATGGTGGCCGATGATCACCTGGCGATCGCGTGAGCGGTTGGCGATCATGTTCATCAACGGCTGCAGTGCTTCGATGACGGAGACCATATTGAACATCAATACCGGGTTGGCGGTCGCATCGACAATGGCGCGGTGAAAGCGGATATCCGAGGCACAAAATTGTTCATCGCTGATCGGTTGCTGCTGTAGAGCGAGTTCCTCGGCCAACTGCTCAAGGTGTTGGGCGGTACGTCTGCTGATCGCTAGTTTGAGGCAGAGCTTCTCTAACTCGCGGCGTGCTTCGGTGATGGCATCGATATTGAATTCGCCCAGCGTCACCATCAGTGTGGTGGCATTGGTTAGGGTGGTGCGCAACTCAGCCTCGGTGGGCCGGGTAATAAAGGTGCCGCCGGTTGGGCCGCGCTGGGAGCGTACCAGGTGCTGTGCGGCCAGGCGCTTTAGAGCTTCACGAATAGTCGGCCGGGAGACTGAAAAGCGCGCTGCAAGTTCCTCCTCCGTTGGCAGGCGTTCATCAACCTTGAGTCGGCCATCAAGAATCGACGCGCGCAGATTTTCGGCAATCTGTTTGGCCAGGCTCTGGGTAACCAACCCCTCATACTTAATGCTCATTGCCGTTGATGCTCCCGGTCAAAGTCTAATAGATCGGCATTATACCACCGTAAAACCCTATTGTTAATTTGTTTGACAAATTAACAATAGGGTTTTACGGTGGTTACTGAGCTAAAGTTATAAATGTTGCTTGTAACCGCAAGGCTGACGAATTGAACGCTAAAAACAGGATATGCTGATGACCGACTCCACCTTTAAAGCGCTGCTGTTGCGGCAAGACGAGGCAGGTAAAACCTGCGCGACTATCGAACAACTGACGACTGCAGATTTGCCCGATGAACAGGTGTTGATCCGGGTGGAGTACTCCAGTCTTAACTATAAGGATGGGCTGGCGGTGTCAGGGACCGGTAAAATCGTCCTCAATTGGCCGATGGTACCCGGCATCGATCTGGTTGGTACGGTGGTTGATGGCGGCGAGAGTGACTATCAGGCCGGTGACCAAGTTGTGCTGACCGGCTGGAGTGTCGGCGAGAAGTACTGGGGTGGTTATTCCCAGTTCCAACGGGTGCGTCCGGAATGGCTGGTGCCGTTGGCGCAGAATCTGACCGGGTTGCAAGCGATGGCTATCGGTACCGCCGGCCTGACTGCGATGCTCTGTGTGATGGCGTTGGAGGAGGGCGGGGTTAAACCGGACTCGGGCACGGTGGTTGTTTCGGGTGCTGCGGGCGGTGTGGGAAGCGTGGCGGTGGCTCTGTTGGCCAACCTAGGCTACAGGGTTGCCGCGATCACCGGGCGTGAATCAACCCATACCTATCTTAAGCAACTGGGTGCCAGTCAGATACTGAGCCGTGAAGAGATGGCGGCACGGCCGCGGCCGCTGGAAAAGTCTCGCTGGGCCGGTGCGATCGATACTGTCGGCGGCGAACTGTTGAGCCGGTTGTTGGCCGAATCCGACTATGGCGCTACGGTTGCTGCTTGTGGCTTGGCCGGTGATTACAAACTGCCGTCGACGGTGATGCCGTTTATCCTTCGCAATGTGCGCTTGCAGGGGGTGGATTCGGTCATGTGTCCGGTTGCACGCAGACTCCAAGCCTGGAACCGGCTGGCCAGCGAGTTACCCCAAGAGATGCTGACTGCGATCAATCAGGTGGTGTCTCTGGAGCAGATTCCTGAGCGGGCAGACGCGATTATCAAGGGCCAGGTGCAGGGGCGGGTGGTCGTGGATCTGCAGTTGTAAAGATCCTTTGCAGAGAAAAGAAAAGCACTCTGCGACCCTGCTGCGTCAGGGTCGTAGGCTAGTAAGTCATGGCCTTTGGGCCATTCCCGATGTTTATTGTGTTGTCGTTACCCGGTTTAGTTACCCACTGTTGCTATCTGTCTTCTCTAACAGGGCAACCGCCACACCGCCGGATACTGTTTATTGCATCATAAAAAACCCAGGCTAAGAGGCCAATCGCTTGCGCTGTCTGAGCAGGGTAAAAATGGTTTTGGGGATCTGCTGTAACGGCGTTTGCAACTCGGCGGCACCGAGCCTAACCGCTTCTCCGGGCATGCCCCAGACCACCGAGCTGGCCTCATCCTGGGCGATCGTGCGGGCGCCTGTTTGGCGTAATCTCAACATCGCTTCGGCACCGTCCTTGCCCATTCCGGTGAGCATCACCCCGATGGCGTTCTGGCCAGCATGTTTGGCCACCGAGTCGAACAGCACCTCAACACTGGGGCAGTGGCGGTTGACCGGCTCGCGACTGCCGAGATGACAGATAAAGCGGGTGCCATCGCGCCTCACTTCCAAATGTTGATCCCCAGGGGCGATATAGGCATGCCCAGGTAAAATTTGTTGGCCATGTTTAGCCAGCGCCACCGATACCCGGCTGCAGCGGTTCATCCGCTCGGCGAAGGGACCGGAAAAGGGGCCAGGAATATGCTGGGTGATGACCATGCCTGGTGCGTCTGCGGGCATCTGCATCAGCACCTCCTTAATCGCTTCGGTACCGCCGGTTGAGGCGCCGATAGCAACGATAGACTCGGTGGTTTTAAAGCCCATCGACGCGAGCACCGATGTTTGCACCGTATCTGAAATTTGACGTGCTTTGACCCGCGACTTCGCGGCAGTCCGTACCTTGGCGATCACCTCTTCGGCATAGTCGTCGCTAAGCCGGTTGCGGGTATCACTTTTGGGTTTGGAGACAAAATCGATCGCGCCCAACTCCAGTGCCTTAAGGGTGGCATCCGCCCCCGTATCGGTCAGCGTGGAGATCATCACCACCGGCAGCGGGTGCAAGCGCATCAGTTTATCCAGAAAGGTCAGCCCGTCCATACGCGGCATCTCGATATCCAGGGTAATCACATCGGGCTTGAGGGCTTTGATCTTTTCGCGCGCATAGAGCGGATCGATGCAGGCAGCAACGACCTTGATATCGGGCTGGTTGCCTAAGATCTTCGTCAGAACCTGCCGGACCACAGCAGAGTCGTCAATAATCAGTACTTTTATCGGTTCATTCATTATTCAAATAGCTCGATTTCACCCCCTAAGTCAGAGGTTGGCTGACCCGTTTTAGATGGGCCCGGTCGCCTAAGATCTTCGTCAGAACCTGCCGGACCACGGCTGAGTCGTCAATAATCCGTACTTTTATCGGTTCATTCATTGTTCAAATAGCTCGATTTCACCCCCTAAGTCAGAGGTTGGCTGATCCGTTTTAGATGGGCCAGGTCGCCTAAGGTCTTCGTAAGAACCTGCCGGACCACGGCTGAGTCGTCAATAATCCGTACTTTTATCGGTTCATTCATTGTTCAAATAATTCGATCTCTCCCCAGGTTGGGGGTTGGTTGATCCGCTCCAGATAGGCCTGGTCACGCTGTTGCACCAGTTCTATGGCGCTGTTCACAGAACGCTTGAGCAGCACCTCGCCGTTGTTGACGTCATAAATAAGGCGTCGCGAGCAGAGACCGCCCAAGTCCTCGGCCCTAATGACCAGCCCTTCGGTCTTCAGAAACAGGCGGACAAACGCGATATTCAGCTGTCCGATATCTGTTTTCATCTGGTTAACCACATGTCCGCCACCAAATAGCTTCACCTCAAAATGTTGCCGTTCACCGCCGTGCTTGATGATCGAGTTGATCAGGGTTTCCATCGCATGGACGCCGTAACGGGTTCTTTCACAGCTGAGCCAGTCATCATGCGCGTTGGTATTTTGCGGCAGCATAAAATGGTTCATCCCACCGACACCGGCATAGGGGTCACGGATACAGGCGGCCACACAAGAACCCAGCGAGGTCTCGATACGTCGGCAGCCATGGCCGACGAAATACCCGCCGGGCATTATTTTCACCACATTTTCATGCTGTTTATTGACTTCGCAGTAGTTCACGCCGTAACCGCGATGTACTCCAGGCGTTGCGGGTTGAGCTGCAGGGGTCATGTTCTGCGGTGCTTCTTGTCTGTTCAGTGCCATCAGCGAATCTTCCGGTAGATCGATTTTCCCATTAGCTGAAATCGATCAGACACTGAATTAAGTGACTCGGAGTGGCCGATATAGAGCCAGCCGCCATCGGTAAGTTGATCGGCAAAGCGATCAAATAGCCGCTGCTGGGTGAGTTTGTCGAAGTAGATCACCACATTGCGGCAAAATATAAGATCAAACGGAGCCTGCATCGGCCAGTCATCCATCAGGTTCAGTTGGCGGAATTTGATCAGCGCGCGTAGCTCCGGGCTGGTACGCGCCATCCCGGTATTAGCGCCCACCCCCTTACGCATCCACCGCTGCATCCGTTGCGAACTTACTCCGCTGAGGTTATCCACAGGGTAAACCCCCTGGGTGGCAGTTTCGACCATGTTGCTGTCCAGGTCCGAGGCCAGAATGCGCAGATCCCAAAGATCGGGGTGCGGCAGCGACTCCAGCAGCGCCATCGCAATCGAATAGGGCTCCTGCCCGGACGAACAACCGGCGGACCAGATTCGCAGCTTACGCGCGGTAGCCTTAGCGCTGACCAGCTCCGGAATAACCCTATTCTTGAGGTGCTCGAAGTGATGATTTTCACGGAAAAATGCGGTCAGGTTGGTGGTCAGGGCATTGATAAGGTGGCCCATCTCGATGGGGTCCTGTTTGACCTGGTTGCAATAGTCGGCGAAGCTATTTATGTCTGTTATGCGCAGTCGCTTGGCGAGTCGGGAGTAGACTAGATCCTCTTTGGCATCCGACAGGCTGATCCCCGCCTGCTGTTTCAGCAGCTGGCGGATATAGGCGAAATCGCTGGCTGTGAAGTCGAACTCGCGCTGGTAATCGCTGCCGGTTAACGTCCTTGCTACTGCGCCCATGCTAGGCTCCCTTAATGGATCGAAATGGCATTTATCTGCGGCTATGCTAAGTTGCCTTTATGGATGCGAAATGGCATTCATCTGCGGCTATGCTAGGTTGCCTCAATGGATGCGAAATGGCATTCATCTGCGGCTATGCTAGGTTGCCTCAATGGATGCGAAATCGCATCCATTGAGGCTACGCTAGGTTTCCTCAGTGGATCGAAATGGCATTCATCTGTGCCAGGCTGGTGGGATCAAGGATCAGCGCAATACTGCCATCGCCTAATATGGTTGCGCCCATCACCCCCTGCACCCGCTGGAAATTACTCTCCAGTGATTTTACGGCGACCTGCTGTTGGCCGAAGATAGAGTCGACAAACACCGCCAGCCGCTTACCATCGACATCAAGTACCACCACCACCCCGCGATTCAGCTCCCGGGTGTCTGTCTCCAGACCAAAAGCGTGGTGCAGGCGCAGGATCGGCAGATACTCCTGCCGATAATGCAGCAGCTCTCCACTACCGGCGACCTTGCGCACCATGGTATCGCTGACCTGCAAGGACTCGACAATGCTGACCACGGGGACCACGAAGGTATCCTGGCCGACGCTGAGAAGCTGGCCGTCCATAATCGCCAGGGTCAGTGGCAGGCGGATGGTGATGTTGGTGCCGACGCCCTGCTCCGAGCGAATCAGTACCACACCGTTCAGCGCTTCGATGTTCTGCCGCACCACATCCATACCCACACCCCGGCCAGAGACCTCGCTTAGTTCGGTGGCGGTTGAAAATCCAGCTTGCATGATCAGCTGATAGGCGTCCTGGTCCGACATAGTAGCGGCGGTTTCCGCGCTGATCAGCCCTTTTTCCAGGGCTTTGGCGATCAATAGCTCGCGATCCAGTCCACGCCCGTCATCGCAGATCTCGATAAACACATTGCCACCTTTGTGATAGGCATTGAGCAGCAGGACCCCGGTTTCGGGCTTGCCCGCAGCCGTGCGTTGCGCCGGAGTTTCAAAGCCATGATCCATCGAGTTACGAATCAGGTGCATCAGCGGGTCACCGATCTGTTCGATCACGGTTTTATCCAGTTCGGTATGCTCGCCCACCAGGTGCAATTCGACCTGCTTGCCCAGTTTGCTGCACAGGTCGTGAACGGTGCGTCCAAACCGACCGAAGACAAAGGAGATCGGTAGCATCCGCATCCCCATGACACTGTCTCTTATACACATCT
>SDWN01000655.1 GCA_004195305.1 Neptunomonas sp.
GTGAAGGGCCGCTCCTGCAACAACCGGTCTTTAATGATCGCCTGCTGCTTGGCCAGCACCGTTACATCACCGATACGATCACGCAACCTGGGCGAAGGTTCACCCCTGCCAAACAGCTGCTGCTCCAGCAACTGCACACTGGGCACCAGCTCAAACAGGTCGCTAAAGCGCTCGGAGAAATAACCTTCAAAGTCGTCTTGAGCCCCCGGACGCAGGTAACAGAACGCTGCTCGCGGCTCACCACAAAGGGGCAAGCGCAACATAGTGCCGAGGTCTGGATGCTGCTCCAAAAGCAACTGCTGATCATCATTGACATCGATCAAGCCGTGATCGGCGGTCACCAGTACCAACGCGTCCAGGCCAGCAAGCGTTGTTAACCAGCGCTCAAACAGCCGATCGATCTCAGTGAAATGAGCAATCACTGCGGGGCTGTTGCTGCCATACTGGTGCGCCAGCGCGTCGAGCTCGGTCCAATATCCCCACACCAGCGGTGTACGCCGCTGGCGCAACCCTGCGGTCAGCTGATCAAATAACTGGATAAGATTCTGGTGCGGCGCTTTAGAGACACCGCCGTACAGTGCACGGCTAAAATCGGAATCGGAGATATAAGCCGGGCTACTCACCTGCACGCGTCGATTCAAGGACGGCAACAGCGGCCCGGCATCGAGCATCTGATCTGCTGACAACCCCAGATCACTGTAATAGCCACCCCCCCCACGCGGCATAAAGGGCAGCGGCGCCACCACCGCGCCCAGTTCGCGCAGATAGGTAAACCAGCCGGTAATCCCATGCTGCTGCGCAGGAACACCCAGTGCCAGGGCCGTTACCGCGGTGGCCGTGGTGGTCGGAAACACCGAGGTCAAGCGCTGCACGGTATGCCGCGCCAAGGCACTGTCGGGAAACTGCTGCAGAAACTGATAACCCAGGCCGTCAATAACCAGCAAGGCTACCGGACGCTGCTCGCAACGCGCATCCTCTAGCTGTGCCAAAGGCGGGTATAGATCGGCGGCCGGGGCACGACTGCCCGCCAGGGCACTGATCAGATTGACGATACTGCGATCGTAGTCAGGGGTCAGCATGGACTATCCTAGCAGCCTCTCAATATTGGCAGAGGAGCCGTTCTGTTTATGGATTCAACTCAGCAAACAGCGCCAGAAACTCACGGGTCAATTTGTGGCTCGGCGCATAATGGATCAGCGGCAGACTTTCGTTGTGGGACTCTTTCATCTTTATCGATGAGGAGACAAAACTGTCCAACACAGGTAGCTGATCATCGCGCAAGCTGTCGACGATCTGACGGGATAAATTCGCTCGCGGCTGATACTGATTAACCACAATCCCTTCGACGATCAGGTCCGGGTTGTGGTCATCCTGAACCTCCTGAACATTTTCCAGCAGGGCATATAGCGCCTGCCGGGAAAACTCGTCACAATCAAACGGAATCAGGCAGCCCTGCGCCGCTACCAACGCCGATAGGGTGTAAAAGTTAAACGCTGGCGGCGTATCAATATACACCGCATCGTAATGATTCAGCTCGTTTAACGCATCTCTCAGCTTGTAGATCTTGTGCTTGGCCTCAAGCTTGCTATGCAAGTCTCCAAGCTGAGGATTAGAGGCGATCAGATGCAGATCCGGATGCGGCGTGGCGCTGATATGATCCTCCAAAGCGGCGCCTTTGTTGCGTAATTCAAGCACCTGAGTAAAAAAATCGAAGATATCGCTTTTGACATCGTTGACCCCCTCACCCAACAGGTAGTGGCTTGAATTACACTGCGGATCCAGATCCACCAACAACGTCTTAAGCCCCTTGCTGGCACTGATCGCCGCCAGGTTCGCGGTAATACTGGATTTGCCGACTCCGCCCTTCTGGTTGAACACCACTCTGCGCATCTATTTTCTCTCCATCTGTCCCATCCGGACATTGTCATGCATTATCAACATCGTTGCGCTCAGTCGAACAAACGAACCCCGGGCTGCGCCTCGAGGCGAAAGTTAGCCCGGATACGATACTCTTCATGGCGCTGATTCAATTGCTGGTAGATCCAGCGCCCCTGGCTATCTGTCTGTCTCTTATACACATCT
>SDWN01000657.1 GCA_004195305.1 Neptunomonas sp.
TTCGTCGGCAGCGTCAGATGTGTATAAGAGACAGGGCGGTGACGCGTCAGGCCAAGGTGCTGAGCATGGTCAACGACTACACCGGTGCCACCGAGATCGGTTCGTTGTTCGTGCTGCCGGAATACCGTCAGCCGGGTGTCGGTCAGTTTCTGTCGCGCGGCCGTTACCTGGCGCTGGCCGACTTTCCGCAGCGGTTCGGAGACCGGGTCATGGCAGAACTGCGGGGCTGGCAGGACGATCTGGGCCAGTCACCGTTATGGCAACACCTGGGTAGCAAATTTTTCGGTATCGAATTTCAGGACGCGGTGGATACGGTGGCACTGAAAGGGCCGCAATTCATCTCCGACATGATGCCCAAATACCCGATCTACATCGACCTGCTGCCACAAGCGGCCCGTGAGGTGATTGGAAAGCCGCACAACTCCTCGGCACCGGCACTGCATATGCTGCAAAAAGAGGGCTTCCAGTTCAGCGGCTATGTCGACCTGTTCGACGGTGGTCCGTCGGTTGAGGCGGCCACGCAGGAGATTCACAGCGTCCGCGATAGCCGTGTAGCAACCTGTAAACTGTCACCCTCCTTGAGCACCGGCAAGGCCCTGGTATGCCATGAGGAACGGTACGAAAAACGACCCAGCGATGCGCTGATGATTCTCAGCAACGCAAGGCTTGAGTGCTATCGCCTGACCCTGGCAACGGCTCGGCTGGACCGGCAGGGCTTGCTGCTGATCAGCCCTGAGACCGCCGCAGCGTTGCAGCTGGCAGAAGGAGAGCCGGTTCGTTATGTTGCCAGTACCACATCGGCGAATGCGCAAATCACCGCCGTTGCCTGAGCCATCAATGATCGATCATTGACCCAACATGGGACCAACAGATCGCCCGGAAGAGCGGGCTGCGACTGAGAGAGCTGTGGCCGTCGCTAAACGGCAAGTATCTTAAACCGCCAGCGCACGCTGACCCTCTATGCCCATCGATAAGAGATAGGGCTGCGCTTGCTGCGCCTCGATAAAGTCCTGCTTTGACCGCCAACCCTGCCAGCCGATCTCGATCAGGCTTTGCGCTACCGCGCCTCCCAGCGTGGCACCGGGACCCAGGATAATGATACGCTCCGGGGCCTGCTCCTTCACCGCGGTCTGCACCGCCCGGCTAAAGTCATACGGCTGGCAGACCTGATCATCGAGGGTGTAACGCCAGAGTGCCTCGGTATCGGTAGCGTAAGGCGACCACTGGCCTCCCCGACCATCGATCAACGGCACACTGGGGCAATGGAACAGCTCGACCGGCAGTTGCTGGCGACCCTGTTCGGCGATCCGGCTCTGCAGCGGGGTGTGGAAAGCCGCATGGTTGTGCAAGCGCATCGGGTAGCGGCCCTGCTCTGGCGGCAATTCGCTCAGCAGCCGTTGCAGCGCCGCTGCGTTACCGCCGAACACCCGCAGTCCGCCCAGTCGAATCGACAGATACAGCTGGCAATCCGCTTCGCTATCGATCTGCTGGGTCAAGCTATCCAACCATTCGCTCCGACCCGCAACCGGCTGCCAGTTTTCGTCAACCTCGGGGTAGAGCAGTTGGCCGCCGATCAACGACTGCTGCATCAGCGTGCCCATGCTGTTGATCAGCCGAAAGGCGTTGCGCTCATCGAGGGCTGCGGTGCATCCCAGGGCGATATACCAGCCCATGGAGTTACCGGTGATGACGCAGATATCAAAGCGTTGGCGATCGATAGCCAGGTAATCGCCATAGGCGCAGCCCCAGATCAGCGCCGAGGCGTTGTCGCCACGGCTGTGCTCGGCCAGGCTGTAATGGCTGCGACTGTCCAGTTCGGTAATGCTTGGCTGGCCCTGCTCGCGGCGCCAGGCATCGATCTGTCCGATCATCTCTGCCTTGTCGCTATGGTAGCGGTTGAGGTAGCCCAGCTCGGTGGCGTTATAGGTACCCCGCCCGGGGCAGATCACCAATGTCTTCTGTTTATGGGTCACGCTATGGGTCACGACAGTTCCTCAGCCAATTTTACGCCCTGATTTGTTTTGCCAAGCAGCGTCAGATTACCGGTAACCTGGTAGGTGTCACTGTCAATTTTTTTCACCGACGTACTTTTAAAAGTCACCATCGGATATTCTGCGG
>SDWN01000898.1 GCA_004195305.1 Neptunomonas sp.
CGGCTGTTGCGAGCCGGGCGCTCTTTGGTGAGCGTCTCTGGAGGGAGTTGCAGTGGTTTCTCTTTCTGGGCCAGGTATAGCAGCGCTGCGGTGAGATCTGACGGATCGAGGGTCAGTTCCTCAGACATCTGAGAGCACAGGTCGCGGTAGTAGCTGAGATCCTGGTTGGCGAATATCAGTTCCAGTTGCTTGCGGAAATCGCCAACACGCTTTTGGGTGATCAGGTCGCGGCTGGGAAGCTCCATTGGCTCGATCCGTTGCGAAGTGGCGCGCTCGATTGCTTGCAGTAAGCGCTTTTCACGATGGGATACGAACAGGATCGCCTTGCCCTGGCGGCCTGCGCGACCGGTACGACCGATGCGGTGTACGTAACCTTCGGTGTCGTGCGGGATGTCATAGTTGATAACGATGCTGATGCGTTTGACGTCCAGGCCTCGGGCGGCAACATCGGTTGCGACGAGGATGTCCAGGTCACCTTTCTTTAGGCGCTCAATGGTGCGCTCGCGAAGTTGTTGATTCATGTCGCCGTTGATGGCGGATGCGCTGTAGCCGCGGGCTTCGAGTTTTTCGGCCAGTTCAACGGTGGCGTTTTTGGTTCGGGCGAAAATGATGACGCCATCGTAGTCTTCGGTTTCGAGCATTCGCGACAGGGCGTCGAGTTTGTTGACCCCCTTAATCATCCAGCAGAGCTGTTCGATATTCGCCACGGTGGATGTCTTGGAGGCGATCTTGATCTGCTGCGGATCACGCATGTAAGCAGTTGAGATACGTCGGATTTCGTTCGGCATCGTGGCCGAAAATAGGGCGGTTTGGCGCTCGCTGGGGGTCTTGGCCATGATGGTTTCGACGGCGTCGATAAAGCCCATGCGTAGCATCTCGTCGGCTTCATCCAGTACCAGTGTCTTCAGTCGATCGAGCTTCAGGGTGCCCCGTTCAAGATGGTCCATCACCCGGCCCGGTGTGCCGACGATGACCTGAGGGCCGCGCTTGAGTGAGCGCAGCTGCAGGCTGTAGCTCTGGCCGCCGTAGATCGGCAGCACATGGAATCCGGGAAGGAAGCGGGCGTAAGCCTGGAACGCTTCGGCGACCTGCACCGCTAGCTCCCGTGTAGGGCAGAGTACCAAGATTTGTGGGTGCTTGGCTTTAAGGTCAATGCGGCCTAGCAGGGGCAGTGCGAAAGCTGCCGTTTTACCCGTTCCGGTCTGGGCCATGCCCAGGACATCCTTGCCATCGAGAAGTAGGGGAATGCAGCGTGCCTGGATCGGCGAGGGGGTTTCGTAGCCAAGTTCGGTTAAGGCGCGAAGAATATTGGCATCGAGATTAAGCTCGCCGAATGAGACGGTGTCGGACATGAAGGCAACCGGAAGAGGAAAAAGGGAGGTTATTATACGCCTGATACGATCAGAATACTCGGCATTTATTGTATGTATTCTTAAAGAGAGTGTCTTTTTGTAAAGAAATCGCGTAAGGCGCTTCGGATCGGGTTTGAAAGGGAGGGCGGGGAGGTCGCCTGCCCCTCCCTCCTTTCAGTTTTACTGTTGTAGGTTCTGTTCTGTGGGCCGCGCGCCGATGGTCGGTGATGGTCTGCGGATGTGAAACCCCTGGGCGTAGGTGATATTCATCGCCTTAACCGCCTCTAGTACCTCTGCGCTCTCGACGAACTCGGCGATGGTTTTGGCATTCAGTTCGTGAGCCAGGCTGGTGATGGAGCGAACCACCGCATGGTCTTTAGTGTCGTTGACCATGTTGGCGATGAATTCCCCTTCGATCTTGACGAAGTCTACTGGAAAGTGTTTCAGGTATTGGAATGATGAGAAGCCAGATCCAAAATCGTCGATCGCCAGCTGAAAGCCTTCCGCTTTCAGGTTACTGACAAATTTTTGCAGCATACTCATGTTTTTAACGGTGTCGCGTTCGGTTATTTCGAAAACCACCCGGCCGGGCTCAATGCCAGCTTTGTTAACCATTTTTTGCACCTCGGGCAGGAACTCGCTCAGCACCACCGAGCGTGGTGACATGTTCAGGAAAATCAGTCCCTGGTAGTTCTCGCGATTAACCTGCTCGAATGCTTTCTCCATCACCACAAAGTCGAGGTTATGGATAACTCCCATGC
>SDWN01000899.1 GCA_004195305.1 Neptunomonas sp.
TCAGAATATCGTCCGCATAACGAACGATCCGATGATCTCTGCTTTTCATAAATTGATCAAAGTTATCCAGATAGACATTCGCTATCAGGGGACTGATCACTCCGCCCTGAGGACTACCGATGTGGGTCGCTTCGAGTTCTTCACCAATCATCACGCCACTTTCAAGAAAATCACGCAACAGCTTTAAGATGCTACTGTCCGTCACTTTTTCTCGAAATTGTTTGATGATGAGGTCGTGGTTTAGGGTGTCGAAGCATTTGGATAAATCCATATCAACGACCCATCGCCTGCCATAGCGCCGGATGAATAACTCTCCTTTGCTGATCGCATGGTGACAACCACGTCCCTTTCGATAACCGTAACTTGATGGATGAAAATCAGGATCAAAAATGGGTTCGAGCACGTTGCGTAGCGCTTGCTGCACAATGCGGTCTCGAACTGTTGGAATGCCCAGTGCGCGTTCACCACCGTCGTCCTTGGCAATGATGACGCGCTTAACCGGACTCGGCTGGTAGCGTCTTTCCATCAGTTCAAGCAATAAGCCGTTCAGCTCTGCGTCCAGATCAGTTTCAAAATCACTCAAGCGCTGCCCATCTATTCCGGCGGCACCTTTCGATTTTTTAACCTGTCTGAATCCGTCGTACAACACCCTCTTCGAGAGGAGTCGTCCGTAGAGACTGTAATATGTCCTCATCCAGCTTACCGACTACTGTGGTTATTGGTGTCACTCGGCGTTTAGGGTAAGTGGTGTGTTTCACGTGGTGACTCGGCGTTCTAGCACTCTGGCAATCTACCGAATTCAGTCACGCTAATCCCGCATGCAATTTCTTGGCTGAGCCCACTTGTTCCCAAGCCGCCCATCCAGAAGATCCAGCTCCGTCGAGCTGCTTGTGCATCTGCCCCATACAGCCTCGCGTCCTGATAACGCTTCTATGTTTACTTTGCCCCTTCGCACCCTGCCACGGCTTTTGACAGCGACAGTTTGATGAGACCTCCGCTCATCATCGTTTCAGTTTTATCCTCCCGACTGTTACCAGCGTTCATCGGCTGAAACTTCATCACTACTACGGGCGCATCTGCCACCTCACACTCACGTTATTCTCGAATCTCTTCTTAAATAATGCGCCTGAAAGCTATCAGGTACGGTGCCAGGCTTCTCCGGTTATTACACCAACTCCCGGCAAGGTATGCCGTCCTCAAACACGACACATAGCTGACCGAGTATTGGGCTTCACGCTATTTTGCACGTTCACCCCTATGTGCAGCCGAATCAGGTTTACTTTCGTTACGTACACCTTACTTCCTATGGCTTCCTTCAGACCCCACCGTTAGCCAGTGACGCCCTTGCCATTCAGATTGTCTTCCCCTCGGACGGGGGACGTGGTTATCTTTCAAACCACTGGGTTTGCCGGCTTTGCCGGACAAACAAAAAACTGGGCCGATCAGATCGGCTCCCAGATCGGCTGGACGAGAGATAAAGTACGGATACTAACCGGGGCGGTTGGTGCTAAAGAATCCGAAATAATTACTGAGATAACCATTTCTGGCCTGACTGAGCTAGATGAATCTTGGCAAGAGCTCGGTGATATAGACGCGCACAAGAGTTGGAGTAAGGAGTTGGAGCCACACATTGTCTCAGGTTCACAGTACTGGGAAATACTGCGTATTGTTTAAGGCTAGCCCGGATTAAGCCCCCACTCTGGAACTGATCCGCAGGATAGACACAAGAGTCACCTGGCGGGGCACTTACCTTAGCCACAAGAACGTCACCAGGAAAAACGTGGCAAACCGACAACTATCCTGCCACGGGGGGAAAGCCAACTTCAAGGCGCTGTGCCTTGATGGCAAGGTCATTGTTACGCGTCGTAACAAGCCTTCTCAAAGGCAAGGAAACGAGAATAAAGAATACTGGCGCGCCAGTGAAGAACCGGCGCGCCGCTAAAGTTGGTTACTTGATAGCA
The DNA here is from genome assembly GCA_004195305.1 of Neptunomonas sp. Lineage (GTDB taxonomy): Bacteria > Pseudomonadota > Gammaproteobacteria > Pseudomonadales > Balneatricaceae > Motiliproteus. The sequence continues at coordinate 1,962 of SDWN01000899.1, forward strand.
ACTATTTTTGTCTGGTTGGCGACCTTCGCCTGATTCGCCCGATGAACGATGTAGGCACGAATCGCCTCAACATTCTCGGCCTTCAGGTATTTGGAAAAGTTCGGGATACATTTTTTTAGCGTATAGTCCTTCGACAGGCTCAGGATAAACTC
>SDWN01000190.1 GCA_004195305.1 Neptunomonas sp.
GTAGAGAGGAACGTTCGTACCTTTAGGATACGACATCGACATCTTCTTGTTCTTAGGATCAAAATTCATTTGGAACCCGAGACCTTTAGATAGGTTCAAGATGGCTTCCGTGGGATGCGACTCGACTATATTGATCGATTTGATCTGCTCACGGGTGGATCGATCCTGTTCTTCAACAGCATCCCAGAACTCATCCTGTCGGCACCGTAGCTTATCTTGGGCATGACCGAGTCGCCCTTCTAGACACTCCTTTCGACTATCAGTATCCATTACATAGGTTTCAAGAGTGAGCTTAGCCTCGCTAGAGAGCTTCTCTAACACATGCAGAATATGGATATCCGCACCGGTACTTTTAGCCAGAAAGGCCGCGTACTTAAAGGCCTCCGATGAGCCTATTGACAGGTCTGTGGCATACAGAATTTTTTCAATATTGACTAGCATGATAGTTATCTCTTAAATCTTATCGCTTGCCGGATAACGGCTGGACAGTTAATTACATTCACTCTTGTAGCTATCCTTGATTTTTGATCAATACCCAAACAACTTCGGGAGTAATAGAGTGATTTGTGGTACGAAAGCAATCACTATCACAGCTAACGTTGAGATCAAGGCAAATGGCAGCGCCTTGGCGGTAACCTCTTCCAAGGGGGTGTCTGAGATACCAGATGCGACAAACAGGTTTTCACCCAAAGGAGGTGTAGAAAATCCGATAGAAAGGCTGCAGACCATGACAATGCCGAAATGCACCGGATCGATTCCCAGGTTATACGTCACAGGCAGCAGCACCGGCGTCAGTATCATGATGGCCGCAAGGGTCTCCATAAACATTCCCACAAAAAGTAGGAAGCCGATGATCAGCAACCAGATCAGATAGAGATTCTGGGTGAGACTAAGCATCTGTTCAGCAACCATGGACGGGATTTGGTTTTCCACCAAGATACGGCCGAATACAGTCGCGGTGAACAGGATCAACAGCACACGGCCAGATAACCAGGTTGTCGTTTCCAAAGAACGAGACAGATCCTCCCATTTTAATTCTTTGTGAATAAAAACACCGACAAAGAGGGTATAGAAAATGGCCACGATGGCTGATTCCGTAGGGGTAAAGAAACCCGAATAGATACCACCAAGTATCACCAGCGGCGCCATGATTGACCAAAACCCCGACCGGAAGGCGTTACCGATCTGAGCCAAGCTCCAGCCTTCAGAGGTACCCATATAGCCAGCACGCTTACAGCGTACATAGTTCATAATGATCAAACTAACCGAAATGACCATACCGGGCAGAACGCCAGCAATAAATAACTTAGGGATAGATACACTCTGGAAATCTCCGTGTTGGGCGATCGCCTCTACCGGCACGGTCATGCCCAGTGCCGAAATACCGAAAATAACCATGGGTATCGAAGGGGGGATTACAATACCCAGGCCGCCGGAAGAAGCGGTGATAGCCGATGCGTACCCCTTATCATATCCACGGCGCACCATAGCTGGAATCATTAGCATGCCTACCGCAGCAGTGGTCGCAGGGCCTGATCCAGAAATAGCGCCGAAAAACATGCAGGCCAGTACTGTTGCCGCAGAGATACCGCCAGTTACCGGGCCGGCAAAGCTCTCGGCCAGAGCCACTAGACGTTTAGATATTCCGGCAGCTTCCATCAGAGCACCTGCCAGTATAAAAGCTGGTAATGCCATCAATGGAAAAGATCCGACTGAATTGAAAGCAATCTGAACAAGCTTTATAGGATTTTGGTCCAGGTATAGGATGGAAGCCAACGCCGCCACGCCGAGTGAGACCGTAATCGGCGCACCGATAACCAGTAATACGAGAAAGGACCCGAAAAGGACCATAATGATGGATGTCTCGGTCATGATCTAACTCCAGACTTAGGCGTAATTATTTGCAACTGTTCGCTCATATCAGTATCCATCAAGGCATCCATCTCCTCGGATTCAGGATCCCTCACCTTGACCCCTTTGATAAACTTCAAATAATTAACCTGAAGGATTCGGAGCGTCATCAGGGTGAAGGCAATCGGTAGAATCAAATAGATATACTTCATCGGAATCCCAAGCGTTTGTGATTTCCAGAACAGGTTCATTTTATTGAA
>SDWN01000667.1 GCA_004195305.1 Neptunomonas sp.
AGCCCCACCAGTGCCCGCGAAAATACCGGTTTACCGCTGCTGCCCTTGCGATCAGTTTCGATCGCATGCTGCATATTTTTTACAAAATGCACCACATTGATGTCGTAATGCACCAGCAGCAACGACAGATCGTTTTCATCATCCAACAGTTTTATTAGCAGATGCTCAACCGTCACCTCATAGGCACTCTGTGAGACACAGAGTCCGGCGGCGGCTTCCAGCGCCCGGGTGCATGTGGCGTTCATGCGTCCGACCAGCAATTTTAAGGTTATTTTGTCCATTACCGACCTTCCTTGGAATTAAGTCGTAACCTGCAACGCAGGCTTCGGTGTCCGTTTAGCTAATATTCGCTGTTTGTTTGGCTAATACTCGCTGCTTGTTTGTCTAAACAGTTGTTTAATGGGAGTTTATGGGCCGAGGCCTTAGCAGCCGGTCAGTGTCACGCTCCGCTCAGACGGGTTGCTGTCTCCCAACCAGGTCGACCAACCCAACTGGCCACCACCGGCCTGCAACACAAACCCTCTCGATGAATCCTGCTGCGTCCCCGTCGCTGAATCCTGCTGCACAAACCCACTCTCTGAATTCTGCTGCGCAAATCCACTCGCTGAATCCTGCTGCGAAAATCCACTCACTGAATCCTGCTGCGAAACAACCTCTGCTGCCAAGCGCAATTCAATATCGAACAGCAGCTGTTGTGGCATTAAAAAGATCACCAATTCACGCAGTGCCGCGTGGTCTTCGCCACTGGGTAAAAACTGCATAAAAGCGGTTTTCGACAACGGCCCCAGGCGCACCAAAAATTTTCCATTGTAGTCTCGCACCCGTGTTCCCAAGCTGACACTATCGCCTAGGACACTGCTCCCCAGACCCAATCTGCAGCGCTGAGCGTCGGCAATATCGGCCCAGCGCGGTACATGCTCCTCAACCTCGACCGGGATACCCTTAAAGTAACCAGAAACCACCGCCTTCAAGACACTCGTGGAACGCGCCTGCATCGACAACAACCCCAGATACCCCAGCAGCCGCGGCCAGCAGATCGCCGAGGCCTGCCGTGCTTGCGCGTCGGGTGCCCCCATCAAGGCAAACAGCCATTGGCTGAAGTCATCCGTGGCACCCGCCTGATATAGAAATTCTGGGTGGTACTTCTTCCAACAGCGGTAGAACAGCGAGATCAACCGATGGTTGAACAGATCGAGAAAATCCCGCTGCCGGGAACTCGGTCGTTCATAAATATGCAGCGCAAGCTTTTGTGCCCGAAAGGCCTCCAGCTCGACCTCGCTGAGTATCGCTGCCAGGCCGTCGCCGCTGCGCAAATCTTCAAGCTCAGCGTCCGTTAATCGGTGCGCGTGTAGGGTCCCGACCCGTATCTGTCTCTTGATCCCAGCAGCTTCTGCCACCAGCTGGGTGATATTGAGGCGCTGATCTCTCCAGGACCGTACCTGCGCTTCAAAACGGAGGAAATATTCGACCAGGTCTTCGCTCTCGATCTTCACCTGCTCGCCAATAATCGACTCGGTCACATAAACCGGCAACGGCGACGAAGGCCCATACAGACCCGCAAAGTTAGCCTCCAGCTCTAACTGCCCCAGCGCATTAGGGAGGATTCGATGAATGTCTGATGAAGGAAAACCGAGGCTGGGATGACCCCGAAAACGAACCACCTCCTGCGCCACCGGCCCCTGAAATCCAACCGCCGGTTTATCCCGGTGCTGAGTCTCAAGCAGGTGCACGGCATTAAAAAAATTAAACTCGCGGGCATACTGCTGCAATTGACGACTCAGCCCCTGATCGTCCGGCCTCTTATCATCCGGTCCCTGGTTGCAGGCAGTGGTTGCCGTCAGCAAGGGTTTGTCTGACAACTCCTCAGCCAGCGCCAAACCTCCGGCAACGCGGGGGGCACAACAGGCCTGGATCACTACGTTATCTACAGTAATGGTCGTTGCCCTGGTATCGTCGTCCATTGATAGGTCTCGCCGTTATCAAGCCCCTCCACTTCCAATTCGTGAAAGGAGTTGATGTTGGCGTACTGGGCATAAAAACCATTAAGCACCGAGGCGAACAGAAACATATTGCCCTCCCCCTGAACCCCTTTACCGCCAAATTTGCTCTCGCGCATTTTGATCCGCGTCAGCAGCCGCCTTACGGGGACGCCCTTGTGCATGCGGTCGACACTCTGGGTGCTGATCTCCTGGATGCCCTCCATCAGCTGCTGGTTGGCCCGCTCAGCCTGACGGTCATAGAAAGCCCGGAAGTCATAGCAGCTCAGCAGAACCCGTAGCGACTCCAGCCGAGCCATGGCGTGGTAATGCAACGCTAAATTAGACACCAACTGCCATTGCAAACCATCACGCATGGGCGGTTCCAGGGATTGCGTCACCCGAGTGATATTGCGGAACGTGACGAACTCCGGCGAGTTCACGGTGGGATAAACGATATCCCCAGCACGTAACGTTTCCGGTAATTTACGATTGCTGCAGGTCAGCTCTAGGGAGACCGTTTCATTGCCGGGTAACGCTTGCTGGTTAGTCACCGTGACGAAACTGATATAGCTATCCAACCCGCCTTGTAACGTGGACGGACAGCGGCGCAGCTTATGGAACACCTGCTCTTGCTGTGCGCTGTGACCCTTTTCATGCTCAAAGCTCTCAAAAGCCGCGTAGGTAGTGCGTTTGCTGCGCCCTTGGCGCTGGCCGCTCACCCGATCGATCGAGAACAGTTCAATATGTTGCTGCTGTTCGTGACTGGGGCGCACCAGATACTCCAGCTGTTTAGTATTTACCCGAACAGGGTCCGCGTCGGCTTCAAAAAGGTTGATGATCGGCGTGCAATACAAGCGGATATGCTCTTTCTTAACCCGTATCTGGGAGTCCAGCCGACGTGAAAACAGAAAACGAATCTCGAACCGCTCAATCATCGGCTCGTTGAGATACACCTCGAGCCCCAACAGGTCGACAAACAGGAACTTCTCCGGCAGGCTGAAGTACTCCTGCAAGTAGCGGTAGCCACTAAAGGAGCGAGAGCTGTAAGGCAGTAGTGCCTCCTCTTCAGCGAAGCCTGCGGGGACCACCTGATCAGGCGCCAAGGTAAAGCGTTTACTGGCCGCCCCCGTCCGGTAATGGACCCTCAACTCGACGCCATCCAGGTAACGAAACAGCCACAGATAGAGCATTTGACTGATATATATTTCCCGCTCACCGTGCAAAAACAGGCGTAGTTTATCCAGCTGTAAACGGTCCGTCGCCGCGCTTGAGTCCAGCTCAAAGTCCAGCGCTAACAACGCCCCTTTACTGCCGTTATCCAGGCGCACCTGGTCCAGCACTAAAGGATAGATATCCACGTCATAGCAGGTTCTAAACTGGCAACTGGTACCCTCTACAGCAACAGACTGGGCCGCCGCGCCACGCCGAATTGTCTTCTTTTGGGTGACCGCGTTAGCGATCGGCTTGAACTCAAGGATACTCATCGCGGGCACCGGGCGCAGGTAATGCGGCCAGAGCAGATTGATCAGCGCATGAGTCACTTCCGGTAGCTCATCATCCAGTTTTTGGCGCATGCGGCCAGTCAGGAAGGCAAACCCCTCAAACAAGCGTTCAACATCGGGATCGTTACCCTCCTCCGAGAGGAACTTGGACAGCCCCGGATTCTGCTGCGAGAACAGCCGTCCCATCTCGCGCAAGTAAGCCAGTTCGTCCTGATAATACTTGTTAAAAGCCATGGTTATCCTTTCACCTTAACCAGCGCCTCGTTACCCAGCTGGGTCTCAAAACGCACCCGTACCGGGCTATTTGATAACGCCAGTTTGGCGGTAATTTCAAAGCGCAAATCCAACGGATTGTCTTCATCGCGCAGGTAGCGCACTTTCACCTGAGACAGCCTGGGTTCATAACGTTCCAACGATTCGCGGATCGCCTTACGAACTTCGGTCACGGCGGTGCCGTAGCCCGAGCTCAGATCCAGGTCGTTAAAGTCCGGCAGGCCATAGTCGGGCACACTGGGAACACTGCCCTGGCGCACATTAAATAGATTTTGCAGATGGTGTTGAATCGACAGCCGCACCTTGTCCGGATCTACCTCCAAACTCCGCCGAGCCCCCTCATCTCCCAGCGCAATACGCTGCAACAGGCTATTTTCAAGCATCCCTGATCTCCAGCCCACCCATCCCGGGTGGGCCACTAGTCCTTTGATTTATGGCAGCGGCTTGAGGCTGACCGGAAACAGCGATCGTAGCCAGAGAGACGCTTTTCGAGTCAGATTCATCGGCCATTTGCGAAAAATAATGGTTCTATTTGACATAAATGAGCGGAGAATCTCGCCCCCCTCTATCTTAAGAGAATCGGATTTCGCACGACTGCATGGATGCAGAAGGTAGAGCAACGCAGGAGCTGTTGCCGAGTACGTCAGTCTGTTCTCGGTCATCCTCCTATACTTTGTCTAGCTTACCAACCAGTGACAGGGTGAAGTCTGCACCCATGTATTTGAAGTGCGGACGCACAGCCATGTCGACCTTGTAGAAACCCAGCTGACCCTCGACATCACTCACCTGGATGTGCGCTGAACGCAGCGGACGACGAGAGCGCACTTCGGCACTGGCGCCATCCTGATCGGCTACATACTGACGGATCCAGATATTCAGCTCCTCCTGCAGATCATTCTTCTCCTTCCAGCTGCCGATATTTTCCCGCTGCAGGACCTTGATGTAGTGAGCCAGGCGATTAACAACGAACATATAGGGCAGCTGAGTGCCCAGCTTGTAATTGGTCTCGGCTTGCTTGGCTTCTTTGCTGACCCCGAAAAACTTCGGCTTCTGCACCGAGTTAGCGGAGAAGAAGGCGGCATTGTCGCTACCCTTGCGGAACGTCAGGGGAATAAATCCGGCTTCAGCCAGTTCAAACTCACGACGATCGGAGACCAACACCTCGGTGGGGATCTTGGTTTCGATCTGACCCATGGTCTGATACTGGTGCAGCGGCAGATTTTCCATAGCGCCACCGCTTTGCGGGCCGATGATATTCGGGCACCAGCGGTACTTGGCAAAACTCTCAGTCAAACGTGAGGCAAACGCAAACGAGGTGTTACCCCACAAGTAACAGCTGTGGTCCTGTTCGACCGATTCGTTGTAGTTAAACGCTTTAACCGGGTTATCACGGCTATCGTAAGGCAGACGCAGCAAGAAGCGCGGCATGGTCAGACCCACGCTGCGCGAATCCTCAGACTCTCTAAAAGAGCGCCACTTAGCATATTGTGGCCCCTCAAAAATAGCCGCCACATCATTCAGACCCGGCAATTTCTGGATATCATCGATACCGAAAAACTCAGGGCTGGCCGCCGCGATAAAAGGCGCATGAGCCATGGTGCTGACACTGGCAACATCCTGAAGCAATTGGATATCAGGAGAACTATGGTCAAACTCGAAATTGGCGATGATGCCAGCGACCGGCTCCCCGCCATGCTGACCATACTCGGCCGTGTAGACATGCTTGTAGAGCCCGGATTCGGAGATCTCTGCGGCATCTTCAAAATCCATCTGCAGGTCATCCTTGGAGACATTGAGGATCTCCAGCTTGTTATTTTCGCGGAAGTCGGTCCGGTCAACCACAAATTTAAGCCCACGCCAGGCAGATTCCAGCTTCTGGAACTGTCCATGGTGCAGAATTTCATCGACCTGAAGACTCAGTTTCTCATCAATATCAGCGATCATCTCATCAATCAGCTGCTTACGGACCCGCTCGCCGTTATCGCTACTCTTAAGCAGTTCAGCAATGAAGGCCTGCACACCCTGGGATGCGACATCATAGGCCTCATCCTGCTTGCTCATGTTGGTCTGCTGCATGATCTGATCCAGCAGCGATCCCTCTTCGGCCACCGTAGCCATTTGCTTTTCTACGAGCTGTTCTAGTTCTGGCATCCTTCCCTTCCTTTTAAAATAGAGCAACTACTCAGTAACTTCACAGCCACAGCTTGTTTAAAAAGCTCTGTTTACACTGTGAGTACCGCGTATCTCAATACTGAAATACAATCGTTAGCCCTAGTCCCTGTTAACACCCAGCTCAGCCATCAATTGACGGCGCGAATCATCATCGCCCAGCAAGGATTCAATTTGTTTGCGAAATGCAGGTACATTCCCCAGCGGCCCCTTAAGGAAGGTCAGCGCCTCACGCAGCTCCAGTAACTTAGCCAACTCAGGCACCTGGCGCACGATGCTCTCCGGCTCAAAATCGCGCAGGTTGTTAATATCCAACTTCAGATTCAGCTCCTCGTCCTCTTCGCATGACAGTTTATTGGGCACCGTCATCTGCAGGTTCAGGCGATGGTTGGCCATCACATCATTGAAGTTGTTTCTGTCGATATTGACCACATCCCGATGCTGGATCTCGGTGTCATCATCCCGCAGGGTGTAGTCGCCCAGCAGCATCAATTTCAGAGGCAGTTCAACCTCCTCTTTACTGTCACCGGTAGCGGGCCTATAGACGATATTGACCCGTTCTTTGGGTGCAACTGATCCCTCTTTTGCCATCTCACAATTCCTTTTATTCATGTTTAAGTGTTACCGCAGTCAAAGCTAGACATCATGTATCAACTTGCTGCGCAAAAGCGTTAACACATGAAGCCTGATGTCTTAGCCAAGAATTGCTCCATAAAAAATCATTCTGGAACAATTGCTTGCAAGTTAATACATATCAGCAGTCTGTCTGACTTGACCGGTCGTAGCGAGGGGAAGACCGATTTGAGGCAGTTTTCGAACTCTTTTGAGGAAAATAGTGGTTCTATTAGACGAAAAAGAGGGTGAAAAATGGCCCCTCTCTACCTTAATAGAATCGGCTTTCCCGCAGTAGATCAGTGTTAAGTCCGACAGGCTGCTAGTGCTGCCAACGGGTCCATCAGGCACAGCTGTGTGCGCAGAGCATCGATTTTTTGTTGCTGATTTTCAGTATACGTTTGTTTAGTTTGCCTTTTATCATGACAAGCCATGAGCAATTTGATGATAACCAGATGTAACTCCGGCTCCCACTGCTGCAGCTGCCGCAACTGAATATCTTCATATAAATAAGTAAGTTGAGGTAAGGCAACATCAAAATATCCTGCCTCAAAACAGAACCGAGCCTGTTCCAATTGCCACAAACAGGTTTCCCGTTCATTGATCGCCCCCTGTATGCCGCTGCGAAAAAGTGCAATCCCCGCCTCAAACTTTCCGGATCCGACCTGTTTTCGGGCTTCATTTGCAGCGTCCAGCCAGGGTTCACCAGCACTGCCAACGACCTCAAAGGTCACCGCACCCGGTTTAGCGGGTAAAACGTCTGTATCGATCCAGACTTTCGTCAACGCATCTGCAAAACCCACCTGATTGGTAAAGGTCTGCCCGGTATATTCCGGAAATCGTTGCAGCAATTGCGCCACACAGATCTTGACCATTTTACAGGCCTCCAGCGCACCTATTTCCTGCAGTGCGTTCGCCACCATGCGATGCAGCCTCAAGTTAAACAGAGCGCCTGCGGCAAAGCTTTTTTCACACTCCTGAATCAGCACCTCATAATTTTTTGACTGTTCCTGAACAGCCAGATATTTGAGCCGCTCGGCACTGGGAATCGAAGGAGCCGTGCTACTGGGCGGGAGCTTTTCCAAGGTCATCCATTTGCAGGTTCGCAACAGGAAGTAAGGGCGAGGATCGGTTAAGCTCTGCTGACGCATGAGCTCGCAGAGCTTCTCCACACTCTTTCCATTAGCAGTCAAGATCCGATCAATATCGGCGACCGACTTGACGGTTTGAGGGGTGCTCTCTGCCACAGCTGTTAACAAGGCCGCTGCAGCAACGGTAGACTCAGGCAACGGGGGTAGTGATGGTAGCGGTAGCTCTTTAACCGGCTGATGTTTAATCGACACCTCTTTAATCGACGGTTCTATAGCCCGCTGCTGCTTAACCGACTGCGCTTTTTGCTGTCGCTGCGCTGACTGTGCTCTTTCAGCGCCTTGCCGTGTTGCATCACGCAGATGCTCGGCTTGCTGCTTGAAACGATTAAGCACATTGCGCAATTCAAACAGGTTGGCCGGTGCATCATCGCCCAAACGATCACTTAGCGCGCGATCCAGCCCGGCAAACGCCAAACTGGTTTCGATCACAGCAACAACATCCGCGTCCAGAATTTCGACCTCGGACAACGGCCGCTCAAGTTTCTTGATCACCCAATCAAACGCAGCAGCCCGGGCCTTGTTTTGACGTTTGTGTCGTTGCGGGTAAAGATCATTCCAATAATCCGCTTCAACCAGGTCACGTAAAAGTTTAACGCCCGCCGCCAGTCCGGCGAAACCCTCCAGATGATACAGCGCGACACTCAGGTAACCGGCAACCCGCAGGTCTTTCGACTGCTCCCGGAGAATACACTGTGCCAACTCCCGCACCAGGGACCAGTCGATCGGTTGAACATTGATCCCTTCTGCCTTAACAAGTTCTTCGCTAAGGGCGGAGAACTCATCGCCGTACTGCACATCACGGCCACCCGGCAGGTCGGCGTTAACAGGCTCTGAAGCCAATTTGAGTATAGTGTCGATGTGCATCACCCTTCCTTAGGTCTGCTAGGGTACGAACGGGCCATGGCGACACCGATCATGGCCTATTGAGTACGAACGAGACGTTTGCGCAGGTCGGCGAAGCGGCTGAGAGAAGCGAAATTCAGATAAATCAGTTCCAACCAGCCGTCGAGCTGAAGTTGCTTAAGCAGATCTGCCGGCAGCTCTGCGAGCTTGTTGCGACTCACAGCCAAAAATCCGCTCAGGGCCAAGCTTTCCTGCTCTGCTTGCGCCATCTCCATGTTCACTCGAGTCTCTTCGAGCAGATCCAGCTCGACCAACTGGGTGCAGAAGTGTCGGGGACGGGCAAACTCAGCCTCGTTCCACTGTCGCTTAGAATCGACGAATAGATTTTGTTTGTCACGTAGTCCGGTTACCGCCACCGGCGTCAACGCACCCACACTCTTAACAAAAACAATGAGATACTGATCCAAAGCAGGTGAAAATCTAGACACACCCAAAACAAAGGAATTGGTTTTGCCAGAAAAAATATAATCGGTTAGCGGTTCAACGCAGATATCCTGATGCTGTCCGGCTCTGAGTGCAGTGATGGTCTGGTAAAACATTGGAAGCATACGTCTAACATCCCTGTTCGTTATGTTTGCCCTAGCTCAACACTGAGCTAAGGGACAGTTCCCTTAATTTTTTGTTCCCCTAAAGAGCGTCAAATTACCAAGACTTAATGTGACGGCAAGATGAATACTTTTCATTTTCCTGAATCCTGATTGCATAAGCCTAGTCGTTAAATTCGGCAACGCTATTTTAATTTGCGATCTTATCCAACCTGCATTCATGGTCGGTTATGCGCTGGCGTCCTGTTCTATGACTTGCGGATGCTGAGGCTGTATGAGTTTTGAACAATTGTTGGGTGATATATCTGGCGGTCCCTGGGGGTGGATACCGTCTCAATTAACCACCCTATCGATTCTCCTTTGCGTGGCTAGGTCGTACCGTAAACAGAACTGTAAGGCTCGAATCCAGGGCAGTACTTGCCGAACCGGAGGGTGAGTTGCCTTGCGCTGCCCTGTCGCTTAATGCTGGAACGTGAGGTTTTATGTAGTGTTGTTTGCTGCTGAAGGCAATGCCCCACCAGCCAATCCACCATAAGGAATGGGAATATCAGATTTGGACGACTCATGATTAAAGGTATAAATTGAAGAAATGCACTGATTGGATGAATGAAAACAAGTGGCTTGTTTTATCGCTGAAAGCCCTGCTGTAGCCGCTTGAGACGTTTATAGTGGTTTTTAAATCACTGATTCAAGGTTTCGTGACGCACACCATAAAATGACTTAAGCTTTTGAAAACAATACGATTATAAAAAAACAAAACGATCGTATTAAATTGACCCCTCCCGACTGATGTGGCTCAATAAGCTTTTTGTCCAGATCCGCGTAACGTCCGACCATCCCGATACACAACCATGGCCGGTCTATCACCTGTCTATAGCTGCTGCAACAGACGACACAAGGAAGAGGTTAATTACCCGTGAAAATAATACTGAGCACGATCGCCTTTCGCAGTATCGCCTCGGTTCGCCCAACGGTTGCCGAAGCCATTAACAAAGAGCTGACCATCGGCCGCTCACCAGACAATGATTTTATCCTTGAAGATCCCGAGCGTTATTGCTCCCGTTACCACGCCCGCTGCTACCTCCTTAACGGCAGCTACTTTATCGAAGACTGCAGCTCGTCAGGAACCCTGGTCAACGAAACTCAACGCCTTGAGCGGGGGCACCGATACCAGCTTCAGGATGGCGACACCCTGATCATCGGCGAAAACCAGCTCCGGGTGAGCCTGATAGCCGAACCCGGTAAGATGACAACGGCGATCGCAACCGCCAAAGCCGCGCCGATCAGCGCGTTCAGCATCGATGACTTTTTCCAGCCGCAAGAGCCCCCTGCCAGCGCAGCCCCGGCTTGGGGCGTGGCAGTATTAACCTAAAAATATAAAAGGAGATAAGTTGATGTCAAAAACTATCAAATCACCAGT
>SDWN01000407.1 GCA_004195305.1 Neptunomonas sp.
AGATGTGTATAAGAGACAGGCCATCTTCATCGGGCGGGGTACCGACGGCGATAAACTGAATCACACCATGCGCGACCCCTTGAGCGGCATCGGTGCTAAATTGCAGCCGACCCTCGGCGCAGCTCTCTTTAACGATCGCCTCCAACCCCGGCTCGAAGATCGGGATATGGCCCTGCTGCAGCTTTTCTATCTTTGCACTGTCCACATCGATACAGAGTACGTTGTGGCCTACCTGAGACAGACAGGCACCGGTGACCAGACCGACATACCCGGTACCAAAAATCGTGACGTTCATAGCGTTATTTCCTACGCCAACCGCTGCTGCGCGAATGGGCTTGTCGCTGTTTGATTGAACCCGGTGCTGCTGCCCTAGGCGCCGCTGCTGCAGTTCTGCCAGCTCGCTGTCCGCTTGGCCGTAACGCACGCGCACGCGCACTCGGAGCCTGCGCTAAACACCTCCGATTATGTAACTGAGGGGGCTGCCGATCAACACCCGCGCGGGCGTTGCGAGGGGATAACACTGAGGCTTCTAATTTAGGTGCCGCGGAAGGCGCTATCGTAAATAGCGCTGTGGGTGCGGATATGAGTGACGCTGTAGGCAGCGTTGTCAGTGACGCGGTGGGGGCTTTTACGGGCACGGCTACAGGCGTTATTGTAAATAACTCTACGGGCGCTTTCATAAGTGCCGCTGTGGGCTCTTTTGTAAGTACCGCTGTGGGCACTTTTGTAAGTACCGCTGTGGGCACTTTAGATACTGTCACGCCAGCTCCTACCAACTTCTAGTTTATACGCGCTTCATGCGCAAACTTTAGCGGATTTCCTTGTCGAGGCTGGCGATATAGCAACCAATCCATTGATTTTTAAAACAAAGAACTATCTAATCGGCGCCTACTGGCACAGTAAAGGGATCATTGAACTCACAGACCCAGATGACAACTGGTCAAAAAGTGATAATTTACCATAATTTTCGGCGGTAATCGGGTTAATATTCAGCGCCATTGGCATTATAAGTGGCTACTCTCTACTGCATGCATGGCCTGCTTATTAAGGAGCTGGCAATTAAGGAGTGGTTGGTTTTGGACTTTTGGGTTTAGGACTTTTTGGTTTAGGACAAGGGATTTCGGAATTTTGCCAGCTACGCGGCCGCTATGGCTAACACCCTTATTAATGGCTCCGGTTTTTTTGTTTGGCCTGCTGCTGATCGATACGGCCTCAGCTACGCGCTTTGGTCTTAGCGAGCACCTGCTGACGCAGGTGGAGCAGCAATACGGCAGCGCGGCGCGTGACCGCCTGACTGCCTGGCAGCAGCTGACCGACGACTACCAGGACGATAATGAGTGGCAGAAGATCAACCGGGTCAATCGCTTTTTTAACCAGGTGCGTTTTCTGGATGATCTGGATCACTGGCAAAAAAAAGATTATTGGGCCACCCCGGTCGAATTTCTAGTGACCAACGGCGGCGACTGCGAGGATTTTTCCGTCGCCAAGTACTTCACCCTCAAGCAGCTGGGTATCCCCACCGCCAGACTGCGACTGATGTACGTTACGGCGCTGGAACTCAATCAGGCGCATATGGTGTTGACCTATTACGAGACTCCGGAATCTGAGCCCTTGATCCTGGATAATCTGGTTACTGAGATCGAACTGGCTTCGCGCCGGACCGATCTGCAGCCGGTGTATAGTTTTAATGCTGAGGGACTCTGGAATGCAAAAGAGCGCGGCCGTGGTGAGCTGATTGGGCAACCCGGTCAGCTCAGTTTATGGACTGACCTGAGCCAACGGATGAAGACCCAGCTTGAAGGAAGACGCAGCGACGATGACTCCTAACAACAACGCCTGGATGAACGCAGCAACCAGCCATGGAGCCCCAGTATGCTGAGCCAACGGATGAAGACCCAGCTTGATAGGCGTAGCGACGTTGAATAACCACAAGCCAACACCCGATAACCGCTAACGTCATGGATGGAGCTGTACTATGACCCTCTCGCGCCAGTTGATCTCGATTATCAGCGTGCTTTTTCTGCTGCTGTTCGCCGCTAGCTTT
>SDWN01000426.1 GCA_004195305.1 Neptunomonas sp.
GTTTATAGCTATAAATGAGCATTTTGAGGTCGTTTTTAACGACGTATCGGCAACGCAGGTAGATTTTCAACAACCTGCTAGGGAGTGGTTGCATGATGCGCACGAGTAGGGACGTAGGATTAGCAGGCTGGGGTTTCAAGGTTGTCGCAATGGCGGTCTTGAGCGTGGGCTGTGCGCAGCTCCCGGTCCCTGAAGCTTCAGGCAGTTTCGCCAGCGTCCGTCAGGAGCGTGAAGCGCAGATGCGCGCACGCTGGGCGGGGCATCTGTATGCGGAGTTGGTTGCGGAAATGGGGCGTGAAGGGGCGTCGATGACGACACCAAATGCTCAGGGAGAGCCCCGTTCGGCGGTGATTTTCGGTGTCAATGATCCCCTTAGTGGCTGCGTCGACAGTTTTGTTGTGATCAACGGTGATGAGCCGCTTATTGGCAACTATTACTGCCGTTAATTGCCTCTCTATTCTCAGTGGATCAACCCTCGAGTGATCAGAAATCAATCACTTCGTAAGTCCCGTCATTGTCACTATCCCAGCCTTTGCGACCGTCCCAGTAAATAATGATCGGGCCTTCATTGGCCAACGGCCCCGCGGTTTTGGGAACGGCTTGGATGCTGTAACTGGCGGCCGGTGAGGCGGGGTTAAGTTCAAAATCGTATACATCGGTCACCGCGTGTTTGTCAGCCGGGTCGTACAGCGCGGCGATGCTGGCCCCGCTGTAGTTGCCTTGGCTGGAGGCGGCTGCGTAGACTTCAAGCGCGGCTGAAATTGCGGTTATCACTCCTAATGCTTCGCTGTGATAACCGCGTTTAACGTGGTCGGTATAAGCCGGATAAGCGACGGCAGCGAGGATACTGATGATCACGAGGCCGATCATCAGTTCTATCAGTGTGAAGCCCGAGTGTGAGCGGTTGTTACCCCTAGTAGTCATCAGAACAGCAGCTCGCGCCAGCGCAGGCGACCGGTTGTAGGCTCGTTGCCGCTTTGTAACTGCTCATCGGAGTCTCCTGTGGTGGGTATTGCTGTAATTCCAGGGATTATAGTTACATGCTTTTCAGTAATTGATCCCTTTGCGCCGAGGGTTGACCAAGTCGTACCCGACTTGCTCCAGGATGTGGCGCTCAGCTTATCCCACTTCTGGTTTATAAGAGCGCATGTGGGGGTTCCGGTACAGGATTTCGTAGCGTAATCGACACCCGGGTAAGTGCAGGATTTTATGGATAGCCCATCCTGGTTATCGATTTCATCGATTCTACTGTCGCTTGAGGTGAGCGTAAAGCCCGTGAATTTATAGGGGCCGTGGTACGTAATCTCATTTCGGGTGTTGTTTGAGTGGCCGGACTCGTCATCGATATCTCTAAACTGGAGTCCAAACCAGCTCTGGGTCGTGTCTGTCGTGCCTTCAATAATCCCGCTACCGGCACCTGCGTCGATCGCATCCTGGGAGCTGTAGTCGGTGACGAGAGGAACTTCGCTGCCAGCCACTGTGACTTTTATAGAGGCGTGGATATTGACAGGCCCACCTGTCGGGGTGAACTTGAGGGTGCCATAATCGTCAATCATCCGGATACGGTTGAATATAATGGTGCTGCACTCGGCTACGTCGTATCTTTCGGTGGTCGTGCTACTCGTGCCGGCCACGCCTTTGCCCCATCGATTGAAATAACTTAATGCTGTGCTGTTACCCAGCGTTGCAACCGTCGGCATCGAGATCAGGTCTGATGCTTTTTTTATGCTTATTACCTTGGCGCTACCGAGATTATCGTTGGCGTCCAGGTCGCCGTCATGGTCGGCATCGAAAACCACTTCGCTCGGCAACAGCCCCTCCTGGTAACCGAGCTGGGTTAGCCAGTTGTCACCGCTATCGAGGTTGTGCGCCATCCACTGGATACGACTGTCATGCAGCAGCGGTGGTTGCAGCAGGTGCTCGTTGGTTTGCAGATCCAGATACCAGCCTTTGGCGGATGACCAGTTGATCGGGTCGGCGTAGCTTCCAGAGCTGTCTAGGGTCTTGTAGTCGGTTTCTCCGCTGATAGCGGCTAGCTTGCGCTCGGTTAAATTTGAACGGGTATAGGCTGTGGTACTGGTTAAATCGTCCTTCAGGGCATAGAGG
>SDWN01000429.1 GCA_004195305.1 Neptunomonas sp.
GCTTTACCAATGCCACCGCATCATCCACATCGAACGGTTTGGGCAGATACTCAAAGGCACCACCCTGATAGGAGGCAACGGCACTGTCCAGATCAGAATGCGCCGTCATGATGATCACCGGCAGATCTGGATAGCGGGTTCGCAGGGTACTCAACAACTCCAAGCCATCAATCCCGGGCATCCGAATATCACTCACCAGCGCATCGGGCTGCTCCTTTTCCAGCGCCCGCAGCGCCAGGTCGGCGGATTCGAACGCGCGGCTTTGCACCCCACCCTGCTCCAGCGCTTTCTCCAACACCCAGCGAATTGAACGATCATCATCAACGATCCAGACATTAGCAACAGCTTTCATAATCAGGCCTCTTGACCACGATCCAGTGGAATATAAATCACAAACTCGGTCTGCCCGGGACAGCTCTGACACTCGATCAAGCCAGCATGCTGATTAATAATCGATTGAGCGATAGACAACCCCAACCCGGTGCCCTCAGCCCGACCACTGATCATCGGAAAAAACAGGGTTTCCTTGAGCACATCAGGCACCCCCGGGCCGTTGTCGCTAATCACCAGCTGACACACCAGCCGATGCCGTTCCATACCCAGGGTAAACTGGCGAATAGCGCGGGTACGCAAACGGATCTGCGGGGCCGGAGTATTCGACTCCTGCAACGCCTGTATACTGTTTCGTACCATGTTCAGAACCGCCTGGATCAGCTGCTCTTCGTCGCCATTCAGATCGGGGATGCTTGGATCGTAATCGCGTAAAATCTCGATCTCACCCGCCGTCTCCGCGCTGGTGAGGCTGTAGATATGTTCCAGAATCTTGTGAATATTGAGCGGCTGCTTATCCAGCATCTTGCGCGGCCCCAGCATCCGATCGACCAGGTTCTGCAACCGATCCGCCTCTGTGATAATAACCTGGGTATACTCATCGAGACTTCTATCGGGTAACGCCCGTTGCAGTAACTGGGCCGCGCCACGAATCCCGCCCAGCGGATTCTTAATCTCGTGCGCCAAGCCTCGAATCAAGCCTCGCGTCGCCTCTTGCTGCGCTCTTGAGTCCTCCTCCCGAGCGATTCGAACCAACCGATCACGCGGCAGAATCTCCACCAGCAGACAGCCGTTATTGTCACCCACCAAGGGGCTCACGCTATAATCGGCGTCGATCTCTTTGCCATGAAAAAGCTCCAGGTGCGCCTCTCGCCGGGTAAAAGAGCGGCCGGTTGCCAGCACATCACCGAGCGCATCATAAAATTCACCGTGATCGCGAATCAGCGCCACCACACTCTCACCTTCAATCCGCTTGGCGCTGACATCAAACAACACCTCTCCCGCCGGATTGAGGTAGCGCAGACAACGATCCTGATCGAGCATCAAAACCGCACCCGATAGATTATCCAGTAATTGTTTGTAGAGATTTACCACAATCAACCTCTCTGCTCTGTACCCTGCGGCATCATCAGGGCGATAACGACCCTATCCCCTGACGCCCGCTGCTTATCACCCATAACCCAATGCCCAATCCAACTAAACCCGACCACTATAGTGCGCTGCAAAAAACAAACCACAATCAACGCATGCGCCTATATTGACAATATAGCCACTACAACAGGGCCGATAAACGCCCTCCCTGGCTTGAGCATAGCGGGTTAAAAAAACATACGCACCTAATTGGTGCGCGCTCGACGTCCTCTATGCACGTACACCTTTCAACACCCATGCCCCGCGACCAGACAAGCCCTGCCTACCCCCGCGAAAAAAGGCGATGTACCCATTAACTGCTGGCACTATCTGCTGGGTTGCTAGCCAGAATCACCTAGAACCCAGACTGCCCAGACGAAGGGCCAGGCCCTTGTGGGAGCAGGGCTTCAGCCTGACATGGGTAGCACTCTGGTCGGTATAACAACTAATCTGCATGAATGGCGGGGCTTGTGGATGGGTATAGCATTCCGAAATAGGGGGGTTGCTGAGGGTGCTGTCAGGCTAAAGCCCGACCCACATGGATGTGGGAAGCGCCTGAAATGCAGGAGCGATTTCAGGCCGACCCACATAACCACCAACCCCTACTGCTTCCTTTGTGGGTCGGGCTTCAGCCTGACATAGGC
>SDWN01000646.1 GCA_004195305.1 Neptunomonas sp.
GGCCCTGCCGAAATTTCGGCAGGGCCTTTCTTGTTTCACGAGATAAATAGAACCGGCTTGTGCTTATTTCTGTTGCGGCGGGGCAAGTGCCTTAACCCCCATAACATTGATCAGATCGTTGATGTTGGTGGTCTTCAGATTCATCCCACCTTCTGACATCGGCAGCAGGATGATCTTCTTGCCCTGCAATGCTTCGGCGATCTGCAGCTTGACCATGGTTTCACCACCGGCACCGGCCAGCGCCTTGTTCATCGACTCGATACCCTGAGCCTCGGCTTTACCCTCGGCGGTGATAGCTTGAGCGAGGTACTTCTGTTGCTCGTAATAGGCATCGGCCTCGATCTTCGCTTTGGCGAAGACACCATCGGCGTCAGCGATCACCTTGTTGACCTCACCCTTGGCCATTTCGAGTTCCTTGAGGTACTCCTCACGCGCAGCATTCTGAGCCGACTTATTCTTTTCGACCATCTGGTCGGCGATCTTCTTGTCTTCGATCGCCTTCTGATACTCGGCAACGAAGCGATAATCCTTGGTCAGCACCCGCTCAATGATAATGCCGTAGGGTCCAAGAATTTCCTGCAGGTTCTCCTTGGCCTGGTCGGCCTTCGCCTGGCGTGTCTCGGTGATGTAGAACTCCTCGGTCTCAAGCTCGCCGAAGATGTCACGTGGCTTGCTGCGGGCGATGGTCCTTACGACCTTGTCACGCAACGCTTTGTCGCTGCTGGCTACATGCTGCAGGATATAAGGCGCCATCTTCGGATCGATCCGGTAGGCGATAATCACATCGAGGCTGATATCGTTGCCGTCGATAGACTTGAACAACAGATCGTCTTGCGAGCTCCGGTCGCCGCGGCGCACTTCGGCAGTCATCTCGAGGTTCTGCAGTTTGGTATCGAAGGTGTGCCAGTCGTTGACAAAGGGCAGAAAGAAGGTCGAAGAGCCGGGGGGATAGATCTTGTCCTCGACCCCCTGATCGCCGAACAGAGCGAACTTGACGGTTCGTACCCCGACCTCGGTCTTACCGGTGCTGTTCAGCACACAGCCGGAGAGAAACAGACTCGATAGAATAATCAGAATTAAGCTAAGTTTTTTCATTTTGTTCCTCCCTGACGCACATCAAACATCTGCAGGGTACGATCGAGGTTAAGCGGGTTAACGCCATTTTTACCATCACTCGGCAGCACGATCACTTCGAGCCCCTTGTAGACATCAGCCATCTTCAAGCCGACCATGCGGTCGGACCCAGCTCCTTGCAGAGCATTATTCCGCAACTTAACTTTTTGTGCCTCGGCGAGCTTGACCAGCAGGTCGGCCTCGGCATTCTTGGTCCGCACGTAGCGATCCTTTTCGGCGATCCGCTTGGTGACATAGGCCTGACCGCCCTCCATCTCGACCGCAACGGTAACCATGCCTTCCTGCACGATCTTCTTCAGCTTAGCATCCTCCTTGGCCGCACGCCCTTCAGCCTGGTTCTTGAAGACCAACTGATCCTTGAGTTTCTTCTCTTCGATATTCTTCTGGATCTCGTCGCTATAACGGAAATAACGCACCAGCACCTGCTCAACGATGATCCCCTTCGATTTGAGTTCGGCGTTGAGCAACTCCTTGGCGCGTTCGGTCTTGGCGACGCGCATCGGACTGTTGTAAAACTCTTCAGTCGTCAACCCACCCAGAGTCGCCTTCAAGGCCGGTTCGGTCTTGGGGATGATGCCGTTGTCCTCGAAGAGGCGACCGGGGCCGATGGTGGTGAAGACCATATAAGGATCGACTATTTTATAGAGGATCGAGACGTCGACATCGACGAAGAAGCCGTCCGAGGTCTGGATGTAGGCGGCTTTTTCAATCCTCGCAAAACGTGAGGCGGTGCGCGGGTAGTTGGTCAACTCCAGCACCTGAATGTCGCGTGGCATGACTTCCATCTCCTGCATCACAGGGATCACGAAATGCAAGCCCGGTCCGTAGACCTCTTTCTGCACCCCACGATTAAAGCCCATACGCGAAATCTTGATCCCGTACTCATTCGGCTCGACATAGACGTAGGCCATCTTGAAGATCAGCAGCGCCACAATCAACAGAAAAGGCAGAAACTTCAGCTTGCCAAACAT
>SDWN01000878.1 GCA_004195305.1 Neptunomonas sp.
CGGCGCACAAAAAATGCATGCTTGGGTTGTAGGTTTATGCAGAAAGAATAGATCGGCTGCACCTTGGCTGAGCTTTCTGAGTAATCAGATAAGCATTTCAGAAAGACCGACATGGATGCCGTAGGGGGCGCCTATCCAGTTTTTCTAACTATCCTTACGTTCTCCATTTAATGGAGCAGCCCATGCTTGGGGATTGGGATTTCGGGCCATTGCCGGATTCCGCGATCAGACGCATGGCATTGATCAGTTCGGGAACCCGACCCGATGCATCCCCCATACGGGCATCATCAAGTCTGCCACGGTACTGAAGCTCACCTTGGCTGTTCAGCCCAAAAAAGTCAGGAGTGCAGATCGCACCATACTGTTTGCCAACCGATTGATCGTCATCGACCAGGTAGGGGAAGGTAAAGCCAAAGTCTTTGGCAAAAGACTTCATATTCTCTGGGGAGTCCGCTTCCACCAACTCATAATCGTTCGACATAATCGCCAGAACGTTGATACCTTCAGCCATCAGCAACTTGGCATCCTCTGCCAAGCACTGACCAATACGCTGCACGTAAGGGCAATGGTTGCAGATAAAGGCAATCAATAATCCTTTTTCTCCCAGGTGCTCACGCATGGTGAAGCTTTCTCCATACGGATCTTTCAAGGTGAAGTCAGGGGCTTTCCAGCCAAAGTCACAAATCGGTGTGTCGAGTAGCATCGTTGTATTCCTCTAAGGTGTAGAGTGGCCTGGCATCACGCTGAGCATTACCTATAGGCGCGTCAGCACGTCAAAAGCCAGGCGTGTTGAGGGAAACCCTTAACACGCCCTTAAGGCGACAGACTAAGCGATTATCGTCATCTCGTTAAGGGTGAACTCCTCGACAGCGCCTTCCGTGGCAGCCATGTAGTGCTGCGCTACCGGTGCCCGCTTAGACAGTTATGAGGCGGCTCCGGTCAACTTACTCGCTGCTTGCCGTTACTGGTCCAACAACCGCTGCAACGGGTAACCGCGAAAGGGTTTGCCCTGGGTCAGCACCACATGACTGCTGATGTTAACCATGCCCGGGAGGACATCCAATAACCGGTCGTTGATCTCGTTATAACGGCTCATATCGGCCGCGACGATGCGCAGAAACAGGTCGAATACGCCGCTGACTGTGTAGCACTCGACCACTTCGTCGATCTGCTCGGCATGCTGCTGGAACTGGCGAAACGCCTCGGTGCTCTGGTCTTTGAGGCTGACGGTGGCGATCACGGTGACGCTACGGCACAGAGCGGCCAGATTGAGCACGCTCAGGTAGGGGCCGATCAGCCCCTGCTGCTCCATTTTACGGACCCGGTTAAGGCAGGAACTGGGCGACAGGCCGACCCGCTCGGCCAGTTGCTGGTTGGTGATACGTGCTTCGCACTGCAGTATCGAAATAATATTTTGATTGATTCGATCCATTGGCCTAAATCCGGCTGCACAAAGATACCTTGTGACGGTTATTTTTCGTAACGACGCCAACCAACTCGCCATGAGCATTGATTCTACAGTGCCTTTGTCGGCTTGTCGTGTAACGCAGCAACGGGCAACCGCATCCAGAATAATATTCGTTAAACACTCTAGTTTGTTGCAATTCCTATCGATAGGCCCCGCTTAATAGGCAGCTCATTTGGCCTCCGGCGCAGTAAAATTGAACTCTGTTTTTCGACTACCACCTATTGATAACCCGAGGCCTGAACCATGCTGGTGATTCGTCCCTGTCAGATGCGCGATCTTGATGATTTGATGGCGATCTCCCGCTCGGTGGGATCTGGCATGACCTCGATGCCGGCAGACGAAGATGCCTGGCGTGAAAAAATTTCCGCATCACTACGTGCCTTTTCCACCGAAGGGAGCGGCGATCCGGTCAGCACCTATTTTATGGTGCTGGTGGATCATCAAACCGGCCGGGTCGTCGGCACCACCGCCATCTATACCGGCATCGGCCTTAGCCAACCCTTCTATTCCTACAAGATATCGACCCTGGTGAGCAGCTCGCCTGACCTGGCGGTGACGCGTCAGGCCAAGGCCTGTCTCTTATACACATCT
>SDWN01000670.1 GCA_004195305.1 Neptunomonas sp.
CCAGCGAATAGCGTAATTCTGATCCGAGTAGCGGATACTAAAACGATCCTCTTGCCCCGTCTGGCGATGCCCTCGATCTGCAAAAACAGGGGCAGAAAACACCCAAACTGCCGTAACCAATGCAACCAACATACTGACTTTCATACTCTGCTCCTCAAGGAAGGCACTTTTTAAACTCCCTTGGCACTATTCTGAACCACCCCCATGAACGCACCATTAACAGCCCAGCCAATAGCAACCACCGGGGGCTACTGCGACCTTCCTAGCCCCTCCTCTGGCACGCTCAGGCTTTAGTCGAACTATGCTAGAGCTAAGCTAGAACTGTGCTAGAGGTTGAAATGGCGATGACGGCAGCACACGACAGCGTCGAAGATTGCGATTGAGGAGGCAGGACAGATCCAAGCCATGAACGACAGTTCTCATCAGCCAACACTTTACGTGGACCTCGATGGCACCCTTACCTATACGGACCTGCTATTTGAATCGGCACTGGTTCTGATCAAGAGAAACCCCCTGTACCTGTTCCTGTGCCTACTCTGGCTGCGGCAGGGGCGTGCCCGCATGAAAGCGGAAATTGCTAACCGGATCGAGCTGGACATGTCGCTGCTTCCCTACAACGAGACATGCCTCGATTACCTGCGCCAGCAGGCGGCAGCCGGTCGCCGCTTGGTATTGGCCAGCGCATCCAATCAACGTCTCACCCAGCAAGTTGCCGATCATCTTGGTTTCTTTGACGCCGTTTTGGACTGTCACCCATCGCTCAATTTAAAATCTGCGGCGAAGCTGCGTCTTATCCAGCAGGATGCAGCAGGCCAAGCCTTTGCCTATGCGGGCAACAGCCGTGCTGATGTAGAGATCTGGAGCCAAGCACGCGAAGTGATACTGGTGAATGCATCCACCGCACTCACCCGCGAGGTCCATCGTCTATGCACGCCCTCGCGGGTGATTCCTGCCCGACCACGGAGCCTGGGATTGATTGCGCAAGCCCTGCGCCTGCATCAGTGGGCAAAAAACCTGTTACTGTTTATACCCCTGATGATGGCACACTCGCTCAGCAGCGATAAATGGCTCGACTGCCTGTTCGCTTTTATCGCCTTCGGCCTCTGCGCCTCTGCCACCTACGTCATCAATGACCTGTTCGACCTGGCGGCTGACCGTAGCCATCCACGCAAACGCGCGCGTGCCTTCGCCGCTGGGAGATTGAGCATTGCATTCGGGCTGGGTGCGGCAGCCCTTCTCCTACCCTTATCGCTGTGGTTGGCCGCGCTGACATCACTGCCGTTTTTAGGCTTGTTACTGCTCTATCTCATGGTCACGCTGAGCTATTCCATCTGGCTGAAAAGGGCCGCCTTGGTCGATGTGTTGATCCTGGCCTTGCTGTACACCCATATTGAAATATCAAGCTGGCTGCTGGCGATCTCACTGTTCATGTGCCTAAGCCTGGCGCTCGTGAAGCGCTGCGCCGAACTGGAACTCATCAGGGATGCGGATCATGCGCCCCTCGCCGGACGCGGCTACCGCGACACCGACCTGCCCTATCTGATACCCATGGGCATCACCAGCGGCTTTATTGCGGTGATGGTATTGGCACTTTTCATCGACACCCAGGCAGGCACAGCCATGTACCCAAGCGCTTGGCTGCTATGGCTGACACTACCGGTCATCTTGTTTTGGATCATGCGCATGTGGATCAAAACCTCCCGCAGAGAAATTTACGATGACCCTCTGCTATTTGCCATTACCGACAAAGCGAGCTGGATAGTGGCGCTGATGATCGCCGCGATCGTCGCTGCGGCGTCTTTGAGAATGAGCCTATGAGTCAGCTGCTGGTACTTGGGTTGGCGCTGTTGTGCGTGTGCTTGACCGCCACTGCGCAAATTTTGCTTAAAATGGGCATGTCGTCAGCGGACATCCAACAAGCCCTGGACAACAGCCTCAAATCAGTCTACTGGCTAGCGCTGAGCAACCCCTTAATCTGGGCGGGGATGATCTGCTTCGGCGCCAGCGCCGGTCTATGGCTATTGGTGCTAGGGAAACTGGACGTGAGTACGGCCTATCCCCTGATCGCTCTCGGATTCGTACTTACGACGTTGGCAGGCATTTTTTTACTCGGTGAATCCGTCAACCTCTACAAGGCCCTGGGCACCTCGTTGATTGTTGCAGGTGTGCTGACTCTGTCTGTTCAGACTTAAGCGTTCACCAAGGAGTTTTTAATGCTGTTGAGCCGCCTGGATTCGCGCACCCACAGTGATGATCTGGCGCTCGCCCGGAACAGCTTCAAATGGACGTTCATCCTTAGCCTGATGCTGAAGCTTTGGCTGGCTGCCTTTTTTCCGATGACAGCGGATGAAGCATTCTTCTATCAGTGGGGCGTTTATCCAGACTGGGGCTATTACGATCATCCACCCATGATCGGCTGGCTACTGTCTCTGCTTAATCCTATCTCCAGCCACCCCCTGTCCTTACGCCTGGTCACGGTTTTTCTGTGGAGCAGCATCGCGCTGGGAATGGTCGATCTGCTGCAGCGCTTGGCACCCACTCATGCCACTCACGCCTATGGGCTGGGCAGCCTTTTTCTGGCCTTGCCTTTTACCTGGTCCATCACGCTAATAACCTCCGACACGCCGCTGATTCTGTTTATGTTTGCCTCGGGCTACTGCTTTATCCGCGCCACCCTGTCTGAGTATAAAACCTGGTATGCGGCCAGCGGTGCTTTGCTTGGATTGGCGTTGCTGTCCAAATATTTCGCCGGCCTGTTAGCGATGGCCTACTTTGTCTATCTGGTGCGTACACCTAAGCACCGGCTGAACCTGATCATATTGGCGCTATGCGCGCTGCCCTTCAGCGCAATCAATGTTGTCTACAACGCCAACCATTGCTGGAACAATGTGATGTTCAACCTGGTGAATCGCCATGAAGGGGCACACGGGTCCTTCGGCACGGTGGCTCTGTATCTGGTGATGATGGTTTACCTGCTGACCCCCTGGGTTAGCCTCAAATTAGTGCGTTCATACCGAGCCCTCTGGCAGCATGGCGCCCTGGTGGTGCTCTTTGCCCTCCCCTTCGCGCTGTTCATGCTGCTCTCTACCCAGAAAGTCATCGGCTTGCACTGGGTACTGGGATTTATGCCGTTCCTGTTTTTGTTTGTCGGCACGCAGTCCAGCCCGGATGAATTGCGAAAATATTTCCGCTGGAGCCTGTGGTTAAGCGTTCCGCATGCTCTGGCACTGGCGGCGCTTATTCTGCTACCACTATCCGCCTGGGAAGACACCGGGGCTTACAAGGGCATCGTATTTCATAAAGAAACAAAAAAAATTGTGGCAGCCTTGCGTACTAATCTGGCGGCAGATGCGGTGGTGATGGCGAGTTCCTATACCCCGGCCTCCCTGCTGTCCTATCACGCCGGTGAATACTGGGCGGTGTTTGGGATGGGTAACTATCATGCGCGCCAAGATGACATTATCGTGGATTTTCGAGAGTATGCCGGACGCCCCATCAGGGTATTTGATAAATCGCCAATGGATTTAGACGAGCTGGCGCCTTACTTTGAGTCCATAACGAGCGGATCCTTTACCCTGGCGGGTGTGCAGTATTGGTATGCCGACGGCAAAAACTTCAACTACCCCATCTATCGCGAACGCGTATTAAAAAAGATTGCCGAACAGTACTACCAGATTCCCGCATTGTTGCCGGTGTACGCCTGCCCATTTTTGCAACGTTACGATCTGGAAGGTTGCGTCACACCAGATTCAGCGACGCCGTAAAGGACTCAGCCTATCGATATTCCGGGATAAAAACGTCCCGAGATTTAGTAACCGCTGAGGTGAACCAAAAAAACCCACACTAGTGGCGCTCTATCCCTTCAAGCCTTGCCATAGCGGTAGGGGGGGGGGCACCTGGCCTTTGCTCTCTATTGTACGAAGCTTCAGCGCTTAAATAGCCCCGCCAGTCGCTGTAAACGCGCCACTAAAGCTCTTGCCGCATACCGAATCGTATTGAAAGACCTTTAGCGACCTATTCTGCATTTGCAACATATAGATCAATAAAACGCTATTTATCGATTGTTTCATTTTTACAAATCATACACTCTGCACGCCTTCTATTAACCGGCGGGTTAATGAAGGCGCATGAATACCCAACATCAAGAGAGTTAAGGTACCGACAGGGAATAGTAATGAATTTGTTGCAGTCGTCTATGAGTATTCGTGCCAAATTAATGAGCATATTTTTGGCTACCAAGGTGCTCCCCCTTATCCTCATCGCTGGCATCGCATGGCTAGGAATACAAAGCCTTGCGGGTGACCTTACCAAGCACATCACGGCCATGGCGGAAGACATGCGCCAGACACTGGAGGAGGTCGGTGAAAAGGCAACCAATGACTCCATCCGCAACCTTGACCTGCGCGCCCAGGAAGCGATCGAACGCCTGACCCAAGATACCGCAAAAGATCTGGCGGCGTTTCTCTACGATAGAGATGCAGACATTTTAATGGCGGCACAGCTGGAACCCAGCGAACAAAACTACCGCCGTTTTCTAGAGACTCGCCGAAACCCGCTGACAATCCCCGAAGCCTGGGAACTGTCGGCGGATGGAACCCGGTGGCAAGCACCAGCACCGATAGCCCCCCTCCATCCAGGATCAACGGTAAGCGCCAGCCTCGACGACAATAAAAAGAATTTCAGCTACCGGCCAGCCAACAAGTCAGGTCGTAAACAGGTTGACCGCCCCCTATTTGTTGAGATGACCTTTGTTGCTCTTGATGGCCAAGAAACGATCAAGATCAGCACCTCAAACCTGTTACCAAAAGGACTGCGCGACATATCTCAGCGCGAAAACACATGGAGCAAGGCAGAAACCTATTTTGCAGAAGTGTCTGAGCTAAATACCGGCGAAATCAGCGTCTCTGAGATGATTGGCCCCTACATACCGGCCCATATGATCGGCCCTTATACCCAAGAACGTGCCGCCAAGCAGGGGATCGATTTTGCGCCAGAAGAATCGGCCTACGCCGGCAAGGAAAATCCGCGAGGCAAGCGATTCCGGGGGATCATCCGCTGGGCCACGCCTGTTGAGCGCCAGGGAAAAATTATTGGCCACGTCACTCTGGCGCTGGATCATGACCATATTCAGGAATTTACCGATTACCTGTTACCCACCGATGACCGCAACGCCGCCATTTCCGATGCAGGCAACGGCAACTATGCTTTTATTTGGGACTATAACGGGCGTAACATCAGCCATCCCCGTGATTACTTTATCGTTGGCTACAACCCGGATACGGGCCAGCCCGAGGTCCCCTGGCTTGAAGCCGATATTTATCAGCGCTGGCAGCAGAGCGGCCAATCTTATGTTGATTTTATCGCCAAGGAACCTCGCTACGACAGCCAATCCCTCACCAAAAAACCCAGCAAGGAGCTTATCCAGCAAGGGCTGCTCGGCCTAGACTGCCGCTGGCTTAATTTCGCCCCGCAGTGCACCGGCTGGCGCGATCTGACCGCCGCAGGCGGTTCGGGTAGTTTTGTCATTCGCTGGTCTGGCCTATGGAAGCTCACTACAGCGGCAGCGATTCCATACTACACCGGCCGCTACGGAAAAACCGGCCACGGCCTCGGCTGGGTAACCATTGGAGCCAACGTGCGCGAGTTCCATAGCTGGTCCGAACACACTAAAAACGTCATTGAGGAAAAGATTGCCCAACAAAATGAAGAACTCCATGCCGATATTGGCACCGTCAACCGCCTGATCGGCGATAGCCTGCAGGGGTTGATTCGTAATCTAGGCCTCACCACTGCGTTGATGATCGCCGCCGTTATCGGTATCGCCTTGTGGCTAGCATCGATCATCACACAATCCATTCGCTCGATGATTGACGGAATAAAATGTTTTCAGCAGGGCCACATGAGCCACAGGCTAACCATCCGCAACAGGGATGAAATGGGCCAACTGGCGGACTCCTTCAACGGCATGGCTTGCTCGGTGGAGGAGTCGTTCCAACAACTGCAGGGTGAAATAGCCGTTCGTAAGCAAACAGAACGTGAACTGAGCAAATCAAACGAGGAGCTGGATCAACGCGTCGCCGAGCGCACCCAAGACCTGAGTCACGCCAATGAACGGCTGCAGATAGAGATCAATGATCGCATCGAAATCCAGGCTCGTATCGAACACATGGCCCTGCACGACAGCCTCACCGGGCTGGCAAATCGAGCGTTATACCAAGACATGCTAAAAAAAGCCCTCGCCTTCGCGCTGCGTACCGACACCCAAATCGCTCTACTATTTATTGATCTGAACAAGTTCAAACCCATCAATGACAATGTGGGACACGACGCGGGCGACGCGTTACTCAAGCACGTCGCCAACGGACTGCAGCGCAGCATCCGTGAGACCGACACTGTAGCTCGGCTCGGGGGCGATGAGTTTGCCATCATTGTCAGCTGCGTGAATAACACGGAGGGTATGACAGTACTGGTAAAACGCATTCTTAACGCAATCAAACGGCCACTTTTATTCAAGGGCCAGGAGCTCAGCGTCGGCGCCAGCATCGGTATCAGCATCTTTCCAGACCACGCTTTCCCGACACAAGAGGACGTGCCAACCTTCATGTTCAAAAACGCAGATCTCGCGATGTACGAAGCTAAGCTCAAGGGAGACGGCTACTGCTTTTACACACCTGCGATGCGAACCAAGGAAGCGATTGAGATCGAGGGTAAATTGAATGAGAACAGAACTCCGCAGGAAGAAACATCCCTGTCATGAATTCGCTACGACGGCACCATCCTGAACACAAAAAAATAACTAAGGCAGCCATGCCTGAAGACCCTTAATCCTCAGCCCCCTAATCAAGCGCTTTTTAGGGGGGGGATTATCGGAGAACCTTGCTCCATAACGGCCCTGCTTTCAGCAATTTTGGTTCCGGCAGTCTCAGTATGGATGAGTAACCGTTGACTCAAACTAAGCCACCCACCGTGAAGCAGGCCGTTGATGGAGATCAAGCTAATTTGAAGCAATATGAATTAGAATAGCCGCATGAACTTAAACAAACTCCCCACAGCAGTAAAAATACTTGCTTCGTGCTTTACATGCGTCGCAATCCTGATAGCCATAGTGGCGCTCGTAACAGCCCTGCAATAAGGGGGGCTGATATGGACTCGCAACGGGCTTAATTAATGACAATCAGATCAAGAGGTATATGCAGTGAAGCAGAATGTAGGAACGGCAGATATGATAGCCCGCATAATCATCGGTGCAGCGTTGCTTTACCTTGGCTTTGCGGAAAACCCTATTCTGTCAGACGGACTACCCAAGACAATTGTTGGCTTCTTCGCCTTTGTACCCATACTCACAGGGCTGGTTCGTTTTTGCCCCCTCTATGCGTTGATTGGCGTCACCACTAAAGGGGAGCCATCCTGCTCGGGAGAGTAGCTTGACCGCCGCGTCTTAAGCGCTGGCCGTATCCGACAACACGTCGACCGCGGCCTCGTCTTCTTTGTCACAACCTGCCTCGGCGGAAGCTACCACGCGATTGCGGCCAGAGCGCTTCGCGGAGTACAGCGCATCGTCGGCTGCGTTTATCATGGCAGCACCATCCGTGTCGCCTTGATTGATAAAGGGTGATAAGCCAATACTCATCGTGGCTTTAACCTCTTGCCCCTCCCAATGGACGGGGCTCTTTTCGATCGTGGCGCGAATGCGCTCAGCAACGTCAACGGCATCGCTAATCGTAGTCATCGGTAAAAGCACAACAAATTCTTCACCGCCATAACGGGCACTGACGTCATAGTTGCGCAGGCTTGCTTGGATTACTTGGGCGGCATTTTTTATGACCGCATCACCGCACTGATGACCATAGGTATCATTAACCTGTTTAAAATGGTCAAGATCCATCATAAGACAGCATAGCGGCTGATGGCCTCGCATCGCCTTGCTGACTTCTAACTCGAGTGCATGCATGAGGTAGCGTCGATTGTAGAGACCCGACAGGGCATCTTTGGAAATGAGTCCTTCGATATGAAGCCGCATGCCTTCGAACCTAGAGCCTAAGTCGCCTACTTCATCCCCCGTATCCTTGTACTTTAGCGGCACAGAATACTCGGATATCTGCATACCATGCGTGGCTGCGGATAACGCACGAATAGGATGGGCGATCTTGTGAGCAACAATTAAAACTATCCATATTGAACACCACAAAATGATTATCGTGGCCGCAATCACCCGGTTTTTGAGTTCAATAATTGATTCTAAGTAGACTTGATCTGGCAGTACGTACCAAAGCCTGACGTTGAGCTCTGGCATCTTTTCCCCAATCGCAAACACGTGACCGACACGCGTAAGTTCATTCCCCAAGCCTGCTGAGTGGATCTGAGCAAGCAACGCCTGCTCCTGATGTGAAGCGTCTGCTTGGCTACCGAGCAATAGCTCTGCGCCTCGCCCAAGCATAATCGTGCCGTTCGAGTGCTGATCATTGACGTCCAACTGCTTAAGAAACGTTTTCTTTGGGGTGAGAATGGCTAAGCGCAAAACTTCATCGGTGTTACCGCGAAAAGGGGGCCCGACCAAGACAAGCCCAGCCTCAACGAGCAACGTCAGAGGGCTGTCCGTCACGGTTGATGCAACGCCTTGGAGAGCCATCCTAGCGATATCGGTAGTTTTTCCGTAACTCGTCAGGACTTGCCAGTCCTGGCTGATAAGTGCCGCGCCAGCAATCGCCCCACTATCAACCAACCTGCCGAGTTCGTATGTCTGCCCGCTGGCTTGGGCTAATTCACGCTCAATCTCACTCACCTGAAGCTGTTGCTGAGTGATCGCTCGACTGAGGCGAAGTCGAATATTCTCTAGATGCGCTTTTGCAATCTGCTCCTTATGGTCGTGAATGGTGTCAGCAAAGGTCAGATAGGTAATGTAACCGAGCCCGCTCAAAACCAGCACCATTACGGCGCTAAAGCTCAGGACTAACTTTCCACGGATCTTTAGGCGCACAGCCATCTCTAAACCCCGACATACAATGAAATTAGATTTATCGCGCCCTATTGCCCCATATCCTAAGCCCGACAGGGCTCAATGGAGCAGCGCCAATATTAACCCGGCGAGTTAATAGAAGACGCAAGAGCAGTTCCACGCAACTGCGGCAGATTTTAGGGGCGATGGACAGATAGGTATGGAACCTATTTGTCCATCAGGTTAATTGTTTCCTAATGTTGTCCCAAAACATATACATGACCATGTCGGTGTCAATTGTTACGTATTCCGGTGAATATGAACACCCATTTCGGACGCACCGGAACTCGGCGATCTCTCAACACCTCAGAACGCTGCCGCTTTAAGCGGTGTTGCAAATTAAGAAAAGAAGCTCATGACAGACCGTGATTATAGGCGGGCTCTCTTGTTGTGATAATCGATTGCAACTTTCGGCCCGTTATCGGCGGGTCGATAAGCAGGCGTATAACACTGCTAACGCGCTAAAGACGGCACCAGCAGACGCCCTGCTAAGCGATTAACTGGACCCGCGAGCAGACCATTAGCTTCGCGGACCCGGTTCAACAGCATTCAGCCGCCCATGATCGATTACGCCGGTCAGCCGGACTGAGCGACCCGTCCCAACTGCGACAACTCATCGACAGACAACACCCGCTCGATGTTCAGCAGAATCACAAAGCCATCATCGATCTGGCCCATGCCACTGATAAAGTCGGTTCGCACCTTGGCACCAAAGCTCGGTGCCGCGCTGATGCGGGAGGTGGAGAGGTCGACCACCTCATTGACACTATCGATGACGATGCCCATCTCCATCGGACCGCTGTCAGTAGCGACCGCGACGATGACGATGCAGGTCCGCTTGGTGACCGGCGAGGCCTGCCAGCCAAAACGGACCGGCAGATCGATCACCGGCACGACGTTACCCCGCAGGTTGATGACCCCACGGACATACCCCGGCACCATCGGTACCGGGGTGATCTTGCCATACTCACTGATCTCCTGGATCGGCAGGATGTTCAGACCAAACATCTCATCTTGTAGCTGGAAGGTCAGAATCTGCTGGGTCTGACCCGCGCGCTCCTCGTCGGAGCCCGACGGGGCTCCCTGGGTGATTCGTTGCTTCATCAGACCTCCTCAGAACCGCTCAAAGTCATGGTTCTCGTTGGCTGCCGCCTGCGGCTGGCCGGATGCCGAGGCTAGCTTCTGGACCGAAGCCTTGGCCGCGGCGACCTGACGCGGCGCCTGGTCATCCAGCTGGAAGAACTCCATCAACTGCTGCAACCCGATCGCCTGACCGCTCATCTCCTCGGCGGTAGCCGCCAGCTCCTCGGACGCCGAGGCGTTCTGCTGGGTAATCTGATCCATCTGCCCCACCGCGGTGCTGATCTGGCCGACCCCGCTGGCCTGCTCGCTGGAGGCGGAAGCGATCTCCTGGACTAGGTCGGCGGTCTTGGCGATACTAGGCACCATCTCATTGAGCAGGGTGCCGGCTCGTTCGGCCACCTGAACACTGCTGCCCGCCAGCTGCCCGATCTCCTGCGAGGCGGTCTGGCTGCGCTCCGCCAGCTTGCGCACCTCGGCGGCCACCACGGCAAAGCCCTTGCCGTGTTCGCCAGCCCGGGCCGCCTCGATGGCCGCATTCAGCGCCAGCAGGTTGGTCTGATAGGCAATATCTTCGATAATGCCGATCTTGGCGGCGATGTTGCGCATCGCCTCCAGGGTCTGCACCACAGCCTCTCCGCCCTCCTTACCCTGTTCGGCCGCCTTGCCAGCAATACCATCGGTAACCCGGGCGTTGTCGGCATTCTGATTGATCGAAGCAGAGATCTGCTCGATCGAGGCACTGGTCTCCTCGACACCCGCCGCCTGCTCGCTGGAGGCCTGACTCAGGCTCTGCGAGGTGGCACTGACCTCTTCACTGGCACTGGCCAAGGAATCGGCACCGGAACGCACCTCGCCAACAATCTGCCCCAGTTTCTGACTCATGCTCTGCATCGCCAACAGCAGCTGACCGATCTCATCCTTGCCCCGCAGCTGAATCTTGACCCGTAGATTACCCGCCGCCAGGGCATCTGCAGCCGCGACCGCCTCGATCACCGGCCTGGTGATGCTGGAGGCGACCCAGAGCGCCACCAGCACCACGGCAACCGTGGCCACGGCCACCAGCATCAGGATCAACTGAATCAACTCGCTCACCGGCTGCCGAACTTCCGCTACATCGATCTTGGAGACCAGGGCCCAGTTGAGGCCTTGAAAATCCAGTGGGTTAGCAGATATCAGGACCTCATGACCGGCACTGTCGACAAAAGTGCCGTCGATCGTCTCTCCGTTCAACGTCGCGTCTATATAAGGGGTGCTTATTTCATAGCCAATGACATACTTGCCATCACCCATGGTCAGCAGATCACTTCGAAAGCTTGTCCGTCCTTCATGCTTACCCACCAGGTAGGTCTCACCAGTCTCACCCATCCCCTCACGCTGCTGCATAACAGCCTGAATCGGCTCGGCAGACAACTGCAGCGCGACCACCAGTTCCACCTCATTGCCGTCCATCAGCGGCTGGGCGATAAAGGCTGCTGGCGTACCGTTGCTGGGGGCATAGGGGGCGAAATCGGCCAGGCCATAACCCCGCTCCTTGCTGACCTGGCGGAACAACTGGGCCAAGTTAGAGTCCCGGTAGGGGCCATCCAGCAGGTTGCTCTGGTAATCCGCCTCCTTAGCGACGCTGTAGAAGACATTACCCTCGGGGTGGATCAGGAATAGATCAGGGTAGCCATATTTTTCGCTGTATTTGGTAAAGAACTGTCTCTTATACACATCT
>SDWN01000499.1 GCA_004195305.1 Neptunomonas sp.
AGCGCATCCAGTTCAGAGGCACCAGGTGGCTGGCCGCCCAGGCTCAGGTGGATCAATTGGGCGCCCTGACTCACCGCGTAGCGGATTGCCTGGGCAATATGGCTGCCGCTGGCGTGACCGCTGGCATCGACCACTTTGAGTACCATTAACCGTGCATTGGGGGCGATACCGGCAATGCCGATGCCATTGTCGCGACCGGCGGCAATCACCCCGGCGATATGGGTGCCGTGGCCATGATCATCCCAGGGACTGTTGTTGCCCGAGACAAAGTTCCAGCCGATCAGGTCATCAATCAGACCGTTACCGTCGTCGTCCCGGCCATTGGCTTGTTCGTTAGGGTTTTGCCATAGGTGCGAAACCGGCAGATCGGGGTGGCTGTAATCCACCCCGCTGTCGATCAGCGCCACGGTGATAGGCTCCAAGGGGCGCGGCAATACTCCCCTCGGTTCGGGGTCTGCGTGGACCAGGCCGATATGGAACAGTCCCCACTGATCCGGGTAATGCTGGCCCCAGCTTCCCGCGCTTCTTAATAGGGGGTCATTGATAACCGGCTTCAGCACCGCGGTAATCGGGGGCAGAGGCTCAATCTGAGCAGAGCCTGCCGCAGCGGATGCCGTTGCCGTGGTCGGGATAAGCGCCGCTGCTCTCTGTTGTAGAGGCGATTCCTGTGCCGCTGTGCTGACCGCCAAGACTGGGGCTAGGACCAGGACCAGTACGGCTAGGCCGGGGTTCATGGGGCTGCTCGCTGCAGATAGATCACCACTTGCTGGGCTTTTAATGCGGCCAGTCTGGCTTCGAACTGACCATCATCGGGAAATTGAATCCGGTAGGTGCCGATGGCGCTGGGGCCCGCTACGATCATCGCGTTATGCTCCCGCAGCAGCGTCTGGAACTGACCGATATCGGTCCGCGGATCGACCCCGATATCGGCCTGTGGGCCGCTGCTGATCGTCAGTGCAGGCGATCCGGACAACACTTGGTAATCCTCGTCAACCTCGCCAGGCAGCAGCATCACCACACCCAGTGCCAAGACCATGCCAAGCTGGGAGACCATCGCCACGCGGGCAAAAGCCGGGGTCATCTGCCACTGCAATGTCTCTATAATCCAGTTGCGGCACTGCGCGATCAAGTTGATAGGGGCAGGCAGAGCAACGGTTTCGTTGGCAGCCTGTTCTGTCTCGATCCGGGTCATTAGCTGGTCGAAGCCAGCTTCGGCGTTAAACTCAGGCTCCTCGGCGCCCACCTCGCTGACGCTCTGGTGCATAAACAGATGCTCGGCCAACGTCAGCTGAGCCTCTGGATTGTTCTCCAGCCAGGTCTCAACCTCGCGCCGCTCTGCGCCTTCGAGGGTGCCGTTGGCATACCAGGCCAGCAACTGCTCCATCTTGCGTTCATTCATTGCAAACCTCCCGTTTCAGCCTCGGCCAGGCCTAAATGTGTTAACCAGGGTTTGAGTTTGGCCTTGGCGTGATACATCCGAGTTTTTACCGTATTTTCTGGACAGCGAAGGATCTCGGCAACCTCCTTGTACGAACAGCCGTGAAAGAAAGTCAACTCTACCACCTCGCGCTGCTCATCCGACAAGCGTGCAATCGTCTCGCGCAACTGGTTCCTGAGCTGTTCCTGGCTTTTTCCCCGGCTGGTATCTTGCTGTTCGTCTACCGCTTCAGGAGCCTGGCTCAGCTCTACGGTATCGATCTTTTTGCCGCGGATCGCGTTGAGGGTTCGAAACCGCGCGATCCCCAGGATCCAGGTTGAAGCTGCGGAGCGGCCCTCGAACTTTGCGGCGTTGTTCCAGATCTCCAGCATCACATCGTTGACCAGCTCCTCGGCGATGGCTTCATTCTTTATCATCCGCATTACGAAGCGGAAGATACGCGGTGCAAAGCGTTGATACATCAGCTTCAGCGCCGCCTTGTCGCCGTTCTCAATACGATGCAGCCATGCTATTTCTTCGGCGACACGTTCACTGACTGTGTCCATCAATAGTCACCTCCGTCAATAGACGGCATTTAGACAACGGTACTCCGCTGCGATAAACGGCAAGTTGAGAACGGGCATGCAGAAGGGGTTGGCGACTCATGCTATACAGCAG
>SDWN01000516.1 GCA_004195305.1 Neptunomonas sp.
TGGGTATCGGCTTCGCGATAAAACTTGCTGATATCACGACAGCTCAGTACCGCCTGACTCTCTGAGTTACTCATAACGCAACGCCTCCGCAGGCTTGGTTTGCGCCGCGCGATAGGCCGGGTAGATGGTCGCCAGCAGACTGATCGCCAACGAACTGGAACAGATAATGATCACATCATCCCAGCGCAACTCAGAGGGGAGATAACTGATAAAGTACACCTCGGCACTGAGAATCTGGAAATTAAACAGCTGTTCAACCCAGGCGATCAGATCGGTCACGGTCAACGATAACAGGATACCCAGCCCCGTACCGACCAAGGTACCAAAGCTACCGATCACCCCGCCCTGAATAATAAAGATCCGCATGATGGTGGCAGAGGAAACCCCCATGGTGCGTAAAATAGCGATATCCGAACGCTTGTCGGTCACCACCATGATCAGGGTTGAGACAATATTGAACGCCGCCACCGCGATGATAATGAACAGCAACAGACCGATCATCTTCTTCTCCAGCTGAATCGCCTGAAACAGATTACCGTGGGTACGGGTCCAATCGCTGGCACGCAGACGGCCACCCTCAACAGCCGCGATCCGACGGACCTCGGCTGGCGCATCAAACAGGTTGTCCAGTTTAAGCCGAACCCCTTCAATCGCACCGGAGCTCATCCGTTTGAGCTTGGCCGCATCCTGAAGGTGTATATAAGCCATAGACGCGTCCAGCTCAGCGCCGACCTTGAACACCCCCACAACCGTAAAGCGCTTCAACCGTGGGAAAACCCCAGCGACCGATATCGAGGCTTCAGGCAGCACCAGAGTAACCTTGTCACCCACTTGCGCGCCCAGTATCCGTGACAAAATATCGCCCAGTACGATCCCAAACTCACCCGCTTGCAGCGCACTGATATCTCCCTGCTGCATATGCTGGCCAATAATCGAGACCTTTTGCTCATAGTCAGGATCGATACCGTACACCAGAGTACCCTGCACCTGGCCACGATTAGTCAGCATCCCCTGCGCCTCAATGTAGGGAGCAGCTCCCTCCACCTTGGGATGTTTGCTGATCCGCGCAATCAGGGCCTGCCAGTCCGTGAGATCCTGCTGGTAACCCGACAGCGTGGCGTGCGGTACCATCCCGAGGATGCGCTGACGCAGTTCACGGTCAAAGCCATTCATCACCGACAGGACCAGGATCAATACAGCCACCCCCAGCGTTAACCCGAGTGTTGAAACCAGAGAGATGAAGGAGATAAAGTTATTGCGGCGCTTAGCGCCGGTATAACGCCAGCCGATGTATAATGAGAGAGGTCTAAACATGGGCCGCATTAAACCATAACCACCCCAGCCGACCTAGCCCAGCACCGCTCATCGAGTGAATTTTCTGTTATATTGCAGAGATGCTTAAACATACACCGCAATTATGGCCCTTTTAAACCCTATGTCCCACACCGCCGATAACGATCACCGCCAGAGCTTTCGAATCAAAGACCAGGCACTGGTTGAGCTTGTACCCCTAGCAGAAGACGCAGCAACGGCTTCTCTCGATAGCGTATTCTCCCCTTGCGCACCGTTTAAACTACTGGCAGATCTGCAACACCTGGACACAGAGCTGCAGCACCAGCTGTTTAAACTTGCCGAAACCAATACCCCGCTGGCTGGCGCGTTGCAGCTGCTAAACCGAAAGCTCGAGCGCCTGGCGCTGCAAGTCGGCGCAGAGGATCCAGCACAAGCCCTGCAACCGATCACCATTAGCGAAGGTGGTCTATCGCTAGAGTCTCTGCAGCCGCTTGCTGCGGGCAGCCTCTGCGCGATGCGAATTCGATTACTCCCCGGCGGCTACGCGATCCAAACCCTTGCTCGTGTCAACTACTGCCTTGTGAGCAAAAAGGGCACAGAGAGAACAGATCCAATCTACCTGATTGGCCTGTATTTTGTTGCGCTGGATAAAACCGGGCGCGACCTGATCGCCCGCCATATCCTTGAACACCAGGCCCTCAGTCGGCGCATGCAGCGCCAGAAGCAGGACGATGACAGCGCGCTATGACCTGTCTCTTATACACATCT
>SDWN01000746.1 GCA_004195305.1 Neptunomonas sp.
GCTCAGTGATGGCATTCCCGCTGTACTGCGTCGCACCTCAAGCTTCCTGACCCACCCTGTGTTCAACAGCTACCACTCCGAGACCGAAATGCTGCGCTATCTAAAGCGCTTGGAAAACAAAGACTTCAGCCTTACCCACGGCATGATTCCGCTGGGTTCGTGCACCATGAAACTTAACGCCACGGCGCAGATGATTCCGGTCAGCTGGCCCGAATTTGCCAACATCCATCCCTTTGCACCGCGTGACCAAGCCCAGGGCTACATGCAGCTGATCGAAGAGTTCGAACAGCAATTGATCGAAATTACCGGCTACGACAAGGTCTCGATGCAACCCAACTCGGGTGCTCAGGGCGAATACGCTGGACTGCTGGCGATTCGTAAATATCAAGAGAGTATTGGTGAAAGCCACCGCGATATCTGCCTGATCCCAAGCTCCGCCCACGGCACCAACCCAGCCTCGGCAGCGATGGCGGCGATGAAAGTGGTCGTGGTCGAGTGCGACAGCAACGGCAACGTCGATGTCGACGACCTCAAGGCCAAGGCTGAGCAACACAAAGACGACCTGTCCTGCCTGATGATCACCTACCCGTCGACCCACGGCGTGTTCGAGGAGAGCATCACCGCGATCTGTGACATCGTTCACGCTAACGGCGGCCAGGTGTATATGGATGGCGCCAACATGAACGCCCAGGTGGGTCTCTCCAAGCCCGGTCTGATCGGCTCCGACGTATCGCACTTGAACCTGCACAAAACCTTCGCCATCCCGCATGGCGGCGGTGGCCCAGGCATGGGACCGATCGGCGTTAAGAGCCATCTGGCGCCGTTCCTTCCCAACCACGTGGTCAGCCCGATCGACGGGCCGAAGGCTGAGATGGGCGCGGTATCCGCCACCCCATTCGGTAGTGCCTCAATCCTGCCGATCTCCTGGGCCTACTGCACCCTGCTGGGCGCCGAAGGATTAAAACGCTCAACCGAACTGGCGATCCTCAACGCCAACTACGTGACCGAGAAGTTGTCCGCGCACTATCCGATTCTGTTCCGCGGCCGTAACCAGCGCGTCGCCCACGAGTGCATCATCGATATCCGCCCACTCAAAGAAGCGTCCGGTATCAGCGAAGAAGATATCGCCAAGCGGCTGATGGACTTTGGTTTCCACGCTCCGACCATGTCGTTCCCGGTGGCGGGTACGTTGATGATCGAGCCGACTGAATCCGAATCTAAAGCCGAACTGGATCGCTTTATCGAAGCGATGGTGACGATTCGCCAGGAGATCGCTCAGGTAGAGTCGGGGCAATGGAGCCTGGAGGACAACCCGCTGGTCCGTGCGCCCCATACCCAAGCCGACATAGTGGGCGCCGATTGGGATCGGGCCTACACCCGCGAGCAGGCTGTATTCCCGGTCGCAAGCCTAAAGAGCAGCAAGTTCTGGCCCGCCAGCAACCGCATCGACAATGTCTACGGTGACCGTAATTTCATCTGTAGTTGTCCGTCGATCGACAGCTATCGTGACTAGTAAGGTGGCGGTCGGACGTCACGTTGAGTCGTTCCGACCCACATTTAACTAAGAAAACAAACTCCAAGGCCGTATCACTGCATACACAGAGAAATTAAGTTCATTAACCTAAAATGCTTGCGAATAAAACAAATTTAACCCGTTAACTATCGCTCCGTTAGCGGTTAAATTACACCCCGCATTTTATCTGGATCGACCCCGTGCTGTTGTTGCAAAACAACAGCGTGGTGACACCCCGGACAGAGTGCACACCAAGCCGGCAGCAGCCGGTATAACTATAAGAAGCCATAACGAGGGGAAACACATGGAGATGCTCACCGAGCTACTCAAGACCGTCAACGGCATCGTCTGGGGACCGATGATGCTGGTACTTATCCTGGGGGTAGGCCTGTTCCTGCAACTGGGCCTGAAATTGATGCCTATTCTTAAAGTAGGCACCGGCTTCAAACTGTTGTGGGCAGGCCGTTCCACCAAAGAGGGCGAGCAAAAAGAGGGTGAAATCTCACCCTTCAACGCCCTGATGACCTCCCTGTCCGCAACCGTCGGTACCGGTAATATCGCCGGTGTTGCTACCGCGA
>SDWN01000749.1 GCA_004195305.1 Neptunomonas sp.
AGATGTGTATAAGAGACAGACACAGCAACGCCCGCTTGGGGGATGTCTATTTTATCGGCGATGAACAGCTTAACGGCGGCCTCTCGACCCCCCGTTTTGACGAGCAGGGGGCGGCGGGCACCCTGTATGCCCTGGCCTCGGGGCAGTCGAGTCGCTTCGGCTATCAGGCGATACCGCCGACCGCGCTGGGCTTGCCGCAGGAACTTGCGAAGGTGCTGGAGCGTCTGCTCGATAGTGACCCCCAGATACGCCAGCAGGCGGGTGATTACTGGCTGCGTAATATGTCGGTGATCAATCGACTGATGCTACTCGAGCTGCCCGCTGTCGCGCTGCAGCCGCTGGTTCCTGTGTGGGTGCGGCCGCAGACACGGACCATGGATTCGGTAGTGTACAGCTCACGCAAGGCATTTTTGAAGGAGGAGGGGGTCGAACATCATTATCTCGATATCGATGATGTGCAATTCGATCGTTACTACAAAAACTTCCTTCAGGGTATGGGTGAAACCGAAAAGGCCTTTCTGGCCGGGGTCAGTCGCCTGGGTAAGTTTCCGGTGGTGGGGGGGCTTGCGGTGCGCTGGGAGGTCGAGGGGGTATATATCGACTCCAGCCTTAATCTTTACAATCCTGAACAGCGCGAAGCCTTCGTGGCAACGGTGAATAATCTGGTCAACTTGGCGCGCTCGGTGTACCGCAAGGGGATCTTCAAGAGCTGCCTGTTCGATGCCCGCTGTACTCTGCATGTTGAGCGTGAAAGTAGCGAACTGGCGTTTATTCCTGCTCTTGAGCAATGCATCCCCTACGAGGTCGCGGCGGTTCCGGATCTGGAGGACAAGAGTCGCTTGCACTCCTACTTTGAAGATGGCCGAGACCCCGAGGAGAATCTGGAGCTGCCAGCGTCGATCATCGCCACCATCAAACAGCTTAATCAGCTTCACCACACCGGTTTGATTATCTTCGAGAGCATGGAGCTCCACCTCAAGATACACAGCCAATTCAAACTGCTTAATCCGCAGCAAGAGGGCGAGTTTCGTCGCTGTCTTGAGCAGATCATGGCAGCGATAGCGGAAATTCGGGGGCTGGGGGTGGCGGGATTTATGAAGATGCCCTACAAAGACACTCGCTTTTTTACCCATATCGATCGATTGCCGGAGCGTTACTACCCGCGCAATCCCAAGCAGACGCTCGCTGAGTTAACCTCGGTTCCTGCACCTGTTACAGGTCGTTAGCAGGGCCGTCCTGGTTGTTATGTTAGTGAGTAATTACTCCGGTGATCATCTGTTTAAGCACCGGTACCATCGCCTCAGCCGCGGTGGATAAGGGGTAGCGTTTGCGGGTATAGATACCCACCGTGCGCCGTACTTCGGGGTTTAGTAGCGGCCGCCACTCGGCGCCTTGCTGCTCGATCTGGGGGATACAGAGCGCTGGCACCACGCTGATCCCCAGGCCACAGACCACCATGCGAATAATCGTTACCAGCTGGTGGGATTCGAATTCGATCTTCAACCTGATGCCGTGCTCTGCCATCGTGTCCAGAATGAGTTGGCGTACCATCGAGGGGGGTTGCAGAGTCAGGAAGGGCGACTCGGAGATCATAGCCCCGTCGAGCTTAGCGTGTTGCAGCAGCGCGTGGCCCGGCGGTAGCACCGCAATGAAGGGATCGTCGAACAGCGGCGTGAATTGCAGATCGTTGCCGGTCTCGATATTAAACGCCACGCCCAGCTCAACTCGCCCGCAACGCACCATCTCCACCACCTCTTCAGCCACCACATCCTGCACCCGGATGTTCACGGCGGGATAGCGCTGCCGGTAACTCGCCAGCACCGCCGGTAGTTGATGGCCGGCAAACGAGGGCATCGCGGCGATGCTGAGTTGGCCGCGCTGCAACGCGAACAGGTTGTGCAGGTCGTACAGTGCCCCATCCCAGTCTGCCAGCAGGCGTTGCGCCACGGGAAGAAACTGCGCGCCTTCCGGGGTCAGTGCCAGGACTCGGGTGGAGCGGGTCAGCAGGCTGCCGCCAACGGCCTCCTCCATGTTTTTAAT
>SDWN01000895.1 GCA_004195305.1 Neptunomonas sp.
AGATGTGTATAAGAGACAGCATGAGAAAGTGGTCGAAGCCGTTGCCAGCGGCGTTGCTCAGGGGGGGGCCGTCGACAGTTATATCTGGGAGACCCTGACAATGATCAATCCAGAGTTAACCCGGCAAACACGGGTCGCTGAAAAATCCCAAGAGTTTGGTTTCCCCCCTGTTGTCGCCAGTGCAAGGGTAACAGCGGCAGATTTTTCTGCCGTCCAGCAGGTGCTCCTAGGCATGCATAAAGACCGCAGCGGCATGGCACTTTTACAGAGACTTAATCTGGATGGCTTC
The DNA here is from genome assembly GCA_004195305.1 of Neptunomonas sp. Taxonomy (GTDB): domain Bacteria; phylum Pseudomonadota; class Gammaproteobacteria; order Pseudomonadales; family Balneatricaceae; genus Motiliproteus. Next base: position 290 of record SDWN01000895.1, read on the forward strand.
AGCATCCAGGAACCGAGTTTGTTCGATAGCATCGCCGAGATGAAGCAGCGGATTGAGCAACCATGACCCTCACTCGCAACCTCAGCCTGCGTTTCAAAATCCCCCTGTTCACGGCGGTCCTGATCTTGCTGGTCGGGGTCAGCATCACCGCCTCACTGATGATCAGCGGTTACACCATCTTCAAGCAGGACCTGCTACTGACGTCAAATAACATGGGGCGAATCATGGCGCATACTCTGATCCCGGCGTTACTGCGCGACGACCTGTGGAAGGCCTACGAGATCATCAACACCCCGTTCAGTATCGAATCGGAAATGAACGCCTTACAGGCCAGTGCGGTGCTGGTTTTGAATCCTCAGCAGCAGGTCTATGTGTCAACTAACCCTTCGCAATACCCGATGCTGACCGAGCCTGCTGATAAGGATCTGGAGATATCACAGCTGATCGAACGGATCGACGCTAACAAAAAGCAACCCCATTTCTATGATGAGCGGACCGGCTTCAACAGCCTCTATATCGTCACCCCGATCGAATCAGACAATACCCTGTTGGGCACCCTGATCATGGTCTACCCCAAAGAGATTTTTATTAATCGTTTCTCAACCTTCATCCGCTTCGCCAGCATTACGACGCTCATCATCATCGCCTTGCTACTACCGATCGGCATCTACTGGGGGCGCCGTGCGGCCAGGCCCCTCGTCGAGCTGTCCAAATGCATGGGGGATATCGGCTCGACCCGCCCAAGCGACATGGATTATCACCAAATTCGTTACCAGTCCGAAGATGAACTGGGGCAACTGGGGCAACAGTTTTTACAGATGGTTGACCAGCTAAAGGAGAAAGAGTATCTAGAGCAACAGGTGCTTACCGCCGAGCGGATGGCAGCCATCGGCCGATTTACCGCGGGCATCGCCCACGAAATCAACAACCCTCTGGGTGGAATGCTCAATGCCATCAGCACCCTGAAGCGTTACGGCAACCCGGATCCACTGACCGCAAAAACGGTTGAACTGCTTGAGCGCGGATTAGTGCAGATAAAAAATATCGTGGCCGCCTTGCTGGTCGAGGCGTCGGCAGAAACCCACCCGCTGACCCCTCAGGACATTGATGACACCCTGACTCTGGTGCAGCAGGAGGCCAACAAAAAGCAGACCCGGATCGGGTGGAACAACCAGTTAGAGCGGGAGATACCCATCGCCTCGACCTTGATTCGCCAAATCCTGATCAACCTGCTTCTTAACGCCATCCAGGCATCGCCAGTCATGGGCCACGTCAACTGTCGGGTAGAGATCCATCGGTCGCTGCTAAGTATTACCATCGTTAATAATGGTGAGCAGATCTCTACAGAGCAGCTGCAACACCTGTTCGAACCCTTCTCTAGCGTCAAAGAGGACGGTGTTGGACTGGGCCTATGGGTGACCTATCAAATCGTTGAAAAACTGAATGGTGATATTCAAGTCAGTAGCGGCGAGATATTAACCGAGTTTGTAGTCACGCTACCCATTCCGGAGGCGGCATAATGCAACAATCCCGACTATGTCTGATTGAGGACGATCCCATCATGGGGGAGTCGCTGTGTGACCGTTTTGCGCTCGAGGGTTTTGAAGTCGATTGGTACCAGAGCGCAACAGCGGCCATTCATAATTTAAACCAGGGCAGGTACAGCCTGGTCATCAGCGATATTCATCTTCCCGATATGAGTGGCGAAGAGTTGTTTGATTCTTTGCAGGCCAACAATATCCTACTGCCACCATTTATATTCATCACCGGGTATGGTGCGATCGACAAGGCCGTGAACTTGATCAAACAGGGGGCGGCCGACTATATCACCAAGCCCTTCGACCTTGACCTACTGGTGGATAAGGTCGCGGCTCTTTCACAAACACCTGTGCCCCTAGCCCAGCCTACAGAAAAATCAATTTTGGGTATCTCCCTCTGCATGCGACGCATCGAGGCATCTATACCCAGGATCGCTCAGCATGCCGCATCGGTGCTGATCACCGGAGAGACAGGGGTCGGCAAAGAACATGTCGCCCGTCTTGTCCATGACAGCGGTGTCGAGGTAAAAGGAAACGCCTTTATCGCGGTCAACTGTGGCGCCTTTTCATCAACCCTGCTGGAATCTGAACTTTTTGGTCATGAGAAAGGCGCCTTTACCGGGGCCAATAAAACCAAGAAAGGGGTGTTCGAACTGGCCGATGGTGGCACTCTGTTTCTGGACGAGATCGGCGATATGCCACTCAACATGCAGGTTCATCTACTCCGCGTGTTACAAGAAAAGCGCATTACCCGACTCGGCGGAGAGCGTGATTTAGCCGTCGATGTCCGGCTTATTTTTGCGACCCATAGAGACCTCAAGGAGATGGTCGAAAAGGGCTTGTTTCGTGAAGACCTGTTTTATCGAATCAACGTCATCCATCTGCACATTCCCCCGTTGAGGGCGCGAACGGAGGATATCATCTGGTTTGCCGAGCTCTATCTGGAGCAGTGCTCCAATGCCCATGGCCCCCACTGCATTGACAGCAGCGCCAAGCGGACCCTGGCCGAGCAGCCATGGCCGGGGAATTTCAGAGAGCTTAAACACTGCCTTGAGCGCGCCTGCATCATGAGCGATCAACGCATTCTTACCGCGACCCACCTGTTTGGATTGGCAACAGATTTTAATCTCCCGGAGGCACCATCCAAGCAAGCCGATGAAGCGCTACAGGAGTACATGAAGCATTGCGAGCGAGACTACATCGTAAACGCTTTGGAACAGCACGACTGGCACATCGTAGAGACGGCCAACAGCTTGGGAATCAGCCGTAAAAACCTGTGGGAAAAAATGAAAAAACAGCGAATCCAGCAATAGCGGAGAGTGAGTATCGTTGACTGACGTTCGACTGCAGTGCTTTCCGACCACAAGCGCAACATTATCATGCCATGGGGATGCGAGCGCAGTTTCTGCTAGCCAGAATCCTCCACCAATATGAGCGGCGTGATCTTTCTGCTCGGCTGTTTTTACCGGGTTAATAGACCTGGGCAGATCATCGCCGAGCCACAGATTCCGTAGGCGCGCTCCCTGACGAGTTGCACCCTTCCCTGCCGAATTCGAAGCGAGCAAGGCGGCGGTTTTGCCGCTACCCTTAGCCTAACCATACAACCCTAGGAACCGACGATGCACAGCCTCAGAGCGCGACTAAAGGCGATCGACGGACGCAATTACAAGGCCTACAAGTCCCTGCAGGGGCGCTACCGCCTCGATGACTTTGAGCTGTGGATAGACCATGCGCAGGGGGACCCTTTCGCCGACCCCTCACGGATTCGACTCCGAGTGCCTGCAGCGACGGCCGCCCTGCCCGCCCACAGCTACGCCGACCCGATCCGTCGCCTGGCCCTGGAGGATTTTATCTGTCGCACCCTGACCCAGGCGATTCGGCGCTATGTAAAAGGGGATCGGGGTAGCGGCCATAGCGGTGCGATCCGTACGGCCCAGGTTGGACAACAGGTGTTGCAGCGCGATGCCCTGGTGGTCGAGAACGGTGCGATTGAGGCGCGTCTGGGGCTGGCGCTACCGGCGTCCGGACGCAAGATCCTGGCAGATCAAGCACTGCTGATGCTTTTCGAGGAGCTACCTCGCTTGGTGCACCACGCACTCCGCTACGCACAGATGGACCACACCGCCCTGCAATGTCATCTGGATTGTGCCGAGGATCAGGCTTATCTCAGGCAGTGGCTTCAGCAGGCCAAATTGGTGGCTTTTATCGGCGATGGTGCGATTCTTCCCCGCCGCAGCGGCATTGATGACCGCCCTCTGGATCAAGATGTCGTGCCCTTTGTAGCGCCGCCGCAACTGGCTCTGGAGCCGTTGTTACCGCAAGCGGGCAAGATCCGCGGCCTGGGGATTCCCCAAGGAGTGACCCTGATTGTCGGCGGGGGATTTAACGGAAAATCGACCCTGCTGCAGGCGTTAGAACGGGGTGTTTACAACCACATCCCCGGCGATGGCAGAGAGCGGGTCATCTGTGACGCCAGCGCCGTGAACATCCGTTCCGAAGATGGCCGATGCATCAATCGCGTTGATATCAGTGGTTTTATCAACAACCTGCCGCTGGGTAAAGAGACCCACCAGTTCTGCACCGATAACGCCAGCGGCAGCACCTCACAGGCGGCCAATATCATGGAAGCCCTGTGCTGCGGCACCCGCACCCTGCTGATCGACGAAGACACCTCGGCAAGCAACTTTATGATCCGGGATCGGCGCATGCAGCATCTGGTGGCGCCTGAACAGGAACCGATCACTCCGCTGATCACGCGGATTCAGGCGCTTTATCGACAGCAGGGCGTATCCTCGGTACTGGTCAGCGGCGGCTCCAGCGCCTATTTCGAGGTGGCCGACCGGGTCATCCTGATGGATCAGTACCAACCCCAAGATGTCAGCGCACAGGCGCGCGAGTTGGTACGCGACGCGCCTGAACCGCTGCTCGAAACCCAGGATGCACAGGCCCATCCGGTCCGCCTCGCGACCCAGCGGACCGCCGCCAGGCGCTTGGATAACACGCTGCTGCAACTGGGCCCCAGACTCAAGATTCAGGCCTTCGGTTGTGAACAACTGCGCCTGGGTGAACATCGCATCGATCTCAGACGGGTAGCGCAGCTAGTGGAGCCGGGGCAGCTGCGCGCCATCGGCTGGCTGATCGCCCGCTGGGCCGACCTCGGCAGTAACCTTAACAACCCCCTTAACGCCCCCCTTAATAACGACCCTGATCTCAGTCTGCTGGACGCACTACGATTAGCCCTGCAACAGCTCGACACCCAGGGATTGGACGTACTCTCGCCTTTCTACCCCGAGCCTCACGGCGGCCTGGCGCGGCCGCGTCTTTACGAGCTGTTCGCCGCACTCAATCGCCTCCGCGCGCTAACTCAATAACCTGTTAGGCCCGTTTCAACCGACCCACCAGCTTGTGCAGCGGGATATTCAGCCGACGGCCCAGTTTCTTTGCCAGCGGTTGCAACCGGCGGGGGTTGTCCTCAGGCATGCCGCCTTTAAAGGCAAAGGCGATCAGGTTACCGTCCTCCACCAGGCAGCTCATGCAGTGCTCACCGAATTGATCCCGTAGCCGCTGCATCGCCAACGGATGCAGCCCGCGCCCCTCCTCCCATAGATTGAGCACCAGCACCCCATCGCGATTCAAATTGCGATAGCAGTTTTTCAGAAAATCGACGTTTAACTGGGATTCAATCATGCCGCTGTCGTTATAGATATCGGCGAAGATTATATCGCTACGATCGCAGGTCTCGCCCATGTACACGCTGGCATCCTCCAGGTGCAGTGACAATGGTGGTGCCAACGCCAGATCAAACCACTGTTGCGCAACCTCGGCGACCAGCGGCCGAAGCTCCACGACACTCAACGGCAGTTGCGGATCATAGGCCTGCAGTGTTTGCACCAGACTACCCGCCCCCAGCCCCAGCAACGTCACCCGGCTGGGTTTGGGCTGATACAACAGCGCCAGTATCATCGCCTGGGTATAGTCGTACACCAGCGTTTCCGGATTCAGCAGATCGATACAACTCTGCTGGGCATCCGTAGCGAAAGCCATATAGCGGCGAAGTCCATCTTCGAAGACCCGAATCGGCCCCCACTCATCACGGCCGCGATAGATTTCAATACCGGGAATACTCATTTCAGAAACTTACAACCATTGGTTTTAAAAAGAAAAACTGGCATTTCTGCACAGCTCGATTATGCCCTGTAGCGCCTAATGGCGCACTTTTCAGACCTTGCGTATCATAGACTTATCTGGGGGTTTTGCAGCAGAAATCGCTTCAAGATGGGCGGAAATGTCAGCCAAAAGGGGCTGGATGAGATGAAAATACACAGCAACGATATCAGCAAGCAACGCGCTCAATCGCGACAGAAGGGAAATAGTATGGATACGAAAGATGTTCTGATGATTTCAGCCGGTCGAGTTTTAAACCGGCTAGCTATGCGATGGCCAGGGCAAACCCCGCACCGAATACCAGATACCCCGTGGCGGCTTCGCCTTCCTGGCGATGGGCTTCACCGGCAAAAAAAAGCCGCCCAGTTCAAAAAGGCCTACATCAACGCCTTCAACGCAATGGAACAGCAACTAACCACCCCGCCCGCCCTGCTCGAACCTCCGATCCCGCCGCAACGGTTCCTCTCCGTCATCGACCAGGGCCAGATCCACCAGTACCCACTCAACTCCGACCAAGCCCTGATCGACCTGCCCAAACTGGCGGTCAAAGTGAAACAGATGGAAGCGCTGCACCAGGCACTGGGCCAGCAGATCGAGGACCTGAAGAAGAGCTATGATCTGGGGTTTTATTTGGGGAGGTAGGGAGGGATGAGTGCAGCAACAACAATCACGTAGCCTTGACCCATGGCCGCCACACTATCTCTAAGGATATCTATCCTTAAACCCAAAAGAAGACAGAGACTCTAAGTCCCTACTAAATGCCGGCTTATTTTACAGCAGCCATATTCTAGTCAACCCTGCTCAAAATTACCCCGGAGAATCAATCATCTGGAAAAACGGGCGCGGAACCTGCTTCGGCTTAAAGATCGCCGTTACAAGAAGGTTTGCACGATGAATACCCTACTCCGCGCCCTCTCCCTACTGATCGCTCTCGGCTGGAGCATGCCCAGTTCAGCGACTGTCATCTTCGATGACGGCAGTCATATTCTGCAGCTCAATACCTTCGACGTTAGGGCTACTAATGCCCTGAACTTTGATCTGTTTGATCCAACCAAGGGCACCCTAGATCGCGTCGAGATCGGCCTGACATCCACAATCATTTCGTCAAATATAGTAAAATCTGGCAACTCTATCCCGCAACTAGGCTTTACTGTGGATTCGATGTTTGGTGGGTTTACGCACAGCAACGCCGCGAATCTCATATTTTCGCCGATTGCAGTGCCCTTCCTAGCGTTCGGTATGCCGCTCACTACCGTTATAACTTCCGCCGGCACCCTCAATTACCACCTGATTTTTAATGATTTCAGCGAGCTTCTAGGCGGGCAGGACTTCCCAGCCGCGAGCTTTTCGGGGGGCGCTTATAGCCCCATCAACCCTATTGCTTCGTCCCGCCTAAGCGCATTTCAAATCCAGACACCTGGAATCGATAGCTTCCTTGAGACGATCCTGCTTATCCCCTTCTTGTCAGGCACCATCACAAGAATGTCGATCGCTGGAGGCGGTACTATGCAGATCGACTACTTCTACACCGCGCCGACCAGCACAACCACTGCGGTACCCGAGCCGGGGGTGGCACTACTCCTGGGGGTAGGATTTCTGGCCCTGTTCGGCCAGCGGCGCAGACGAAAAGCGTAAATCCCATTACCTTAAGAGCACGGGGTCACGTCTTGTTTTTTACCTCTTCAGAGCCGTTACAATAAGTGGCACTAAGCACCCATAGCGAAATCAAGCTATAACACCCTTTCGCCTCAAAAACAGTGGGAATCAGCTAAAGCGTTCTCAACGTAATGTCTGTATTTTTTACACATACCCTTACCAAAGCTAAGGCTTTATTTTCAGCTTTTTGATTTTTAAAGAAAATAAAATAGAGGCATATCGTATGCATCTGCCCGCTCTAGATTAGCGATGTTTCTAATCGGTATGGAGCTCCAAGTAGGTTTGGAGATAAAAGCAGTAATGCAAAGTTTCTTGAATGTAAAGGTGGAAAAATGAAAACCATATTGGTTTCAAGGCTATCTAGCATAGAACGCGCAGTCACTTTCTTTCTTGGCATATATCTAATAGCGGCAAGCCCGCATGTTCTTGCTGATACCAAGAATTCAACTCCTCAGCTTGAAATTACAAGCGTTGAAGTGATACAAAGTGATAGTTCCTCTACTCAACTTATGATAAATGGAGTTGGTATTGATAACGGGGCGATACCATGGGTTACTTTGGGGGGATCCTATCTTTATGTCTGCGGTACTTGTTACTCAGACAGCTACATTCTTGCTGAAGCGGATAATAATGTACCTGCTGGTGACTATCGTATCGTCGTTAAAACTGGTTCAGCTGAAAAAGATTATGATAGCTATGACTTCACTCTTGGGGCTGTAGGTCCTCAGGGTGAGCCAGGAATTGATGGCGCGCCAGGTTTAACCGGTGCTGATGGTGAACAAGGCTTAACCGGTGCTCATGGTGCACAAGGCTTAACCGGTGCTGATGGTGCACAAGGCTTAACCGGTGCTGATGGTGAACAAGGCTTAACCGGTGCTGATGGTGAACAAGGTCTTCCTGGTGAACAGGGCTCACCCGGAACTGGCCAGACTATTAATCTAACAATTGATCCTGTTCAGTTTCCAGGTATCGTTGCACAGAATTTTAATGCATTGTTCCCTGATGTCGAGTTGAATTCTGTCAAAGTAGAGATTCCTAGTGTTTGTAATGGTGGCCAGGTAGTTATTATCAATGGTCCTGCAATAGAAACCCAAGTAGTAGAAGGATTTGATGGTGCAGGTAATCCTTTTAATGATTCAGGATTATCTCAAGAGTTGCCGTTGGTGTTCGAAGTCATCACTCCAACGCCCGATGATGGCAGCATTCCTAACTGCAGTAGCACTTTGCAAGCGTATTTTGATGGATATGTCCCTGGGAGTGAGCCAGCACCCATAGAACTAATCATCACCCGAACTGCTGGTGACGAGGCATTTCGTTGGAATCTATTTAGGTTTCAACCGGAAAGCTCTACGCCTGGTTTAGTTGGGCAGAGATTTACATTTTCGCAACTTGATGGCCCTGATAATTTAATGCGAATTGTTAGGATCGGAGGCATAGAATCCCGCTCAAATATATCTTTCAACCCAGTTACCGACAAGCGGGTGGAAATAAGCGGAGTAAACGAACTCTACCCTGCTGTGATTGAAGCCACCGATCGCCGACTCACACTAGTTTATGACTACAGCGAAAGTACTGGTATTTGGTCATGGGCCTCTGAGATTGCCACTTCAGGTACAACAGGAGCAGGAAAACGCTCGATTTCTGTTGTCACGGTTATTCCTGATGGTCCAAGCGTGCAAGAAATCAGCAGAGTGAACTATTTCGAATGTTTCCCGGTTAAATTCGAGCAATTCGCCGGTTTCGTTCAAGATCTACAGATCAAAGAGCGTTTGATCATTGATTGTTCACTCAGTACACCAGGAGTCTATTGAAATAGCTCAACTGGGACAAAGCTAAATCTGTCTAGTTGTAAAAATTAAGGGCATGCTAACCGCGTGCCCTTTTTTTGTGCCCTAATAAAAATGAATGCACGACTGGGGTCATGTCTTGCCTTTTGCCAAGAAACTCTTATTTTTTGATCTGGAAGCAAGATGCAAGACCCCTTTGTTCCTGTTCAGGCCAGCTCGCTAACTGTTTCAATCGAGTCTGACTCGAATGGCACTAACTTAAGTGCTTTCACCATGAGATTTCAGGTGTTCAGTAATCGCCGGAATGAGATAATACGGCATGAAAAACATGACGCCATTTCTGCCCGGTTTCCACCTCCAAACACTTCGTCGAACGCCTCTCAGCGCTAGCCAAAAAATGGCCGCTCAGCAGCGAGGGATACGAGATAAACCCATCAGCCAGTTGGGTGAGTGCTTCGGGTCATTTATCCCAAGCAGCGAACTTGATCGTGCATCCTCCGGCTCCTTCAGCCGACGGCGGTTGTTCAGTAAAGAAAATATTTTCTGGGGATTCTTCTCACAAGTTCTGGATGCTGACGGTGGTTGTCAGTCAGTTTCAGGCCTTTGCTGCGACCAACGGTATTGCTGCCCCCTCTTCATCTACCGCCGCTTACTGCAATGCGCGTAGCAAGTTTGAACAGACCAGTCTCGACAATATTTTAAAGCACACCGCTCATGAACTGCAGCAACATGAAAATGCCGGCCGGTGGCAGGGGCACCGAGTGGTGGTCGTAGATGGTACGGGATTAAGCACCCCTGACACTGACGCAAACATCAACATCGTGATGCTGTATTTTCTCGCTTTTTCAACGTGGCCGAACCAACGTAAAACGGAAGATCGGGACAGGTTGTAAAATCGTCCTCAACGGAAGGCGTAGGGGTCACGCGCTCAACCACCTCCGAGCCCCGCCAGCTTCTGCTGTACAGCCT
>SDWN01000014.1 GCA_004195305.1 Neptunomonas sp.
GCTCAGTGGATCCTGCGTGAACCCGGATCGGGTACCCGGCAGGTATTCGAACGGGCGCTCCACGGGTTGCTGCCACAACTCCACATCACCCTGGAGCTGCAGCATACTGAAGCGATCAAACGGGCCGTTGAATCCGGCCTGGGCCTTGGCTGCCTGTCCGGGATTGTGCTACAAGAGGCTTTCAAACACCGCACATTGGTACCGCTGGCAGTGCCTCAGCGGGACTTCCGGCGCCGTTTCTACCTGATTCTGCACCGTCATAAGTACCTCAGCGCGGGCATCCAGCGTTGGCTGTCACTCTGTGACCCCGCCTGCTAATGCAACTAAGATCAGGTATCATCGAACCCGTGTTATCCACCCCATTCGTAACAGAAGCAAACAGATGAATATCAACGACCCTTTCGGACGTATGCAGGGCAAGCAGCAGCGCGATTATGAATCCCTGTGCCAGTCACTGCGTAAATCCGGCGTAACCACGCCCGTCGCGGCTCAGCAGCTGCTGCAAAACCTCGGCAAACGGATGCGCTATGGCCTGGCCATCATCGTCCCGATCACCGTAGCGCTGGCGTTGCTATTCCCGGAGGCGCGGATTATCACCTTAGCCGTGGGTGGACTGCTGGCGGTATGGGTCGTCAACGTTTCGCGGCGTGGACAACAGTATCTCACGCGCTATATTAGCGAAGAGCTTTCAACCGAGCCTGACCGCTAGCCAAATACCATCACTCGCGACGGACAAGTAACAACGCCCCGCTACAAGCGTCAAGCTATAGAGGAATGATCAGAACAATTGCACGGGGTACCGGCCATGATCGATCCAGTTTTTTTGCAGGCCCACGCTCTGTTCGGCGGTGTCAGTGACGAGCAGATCCCAATACTGGTGGCGCATTTAAACCAGGAACAATATCCACCCGGGGCCTATCTGTTTCATCAGGAGGACGCCGCAGATCGACTGTTCTTGATCACCCAGGGCAGCGTGGAGGTGCTTAGCCAGACGGGCGCTGCAGAACCGGTCAGGCTTGCGGTTCGCGGTATCGGAGAGAGTATCGGGGAGATGGCGCTGATCGATGTGCAAAATCGCTCGGCGTCAGTACGGACGCTCGAACCGGTGGTGGTTCTGTCGCTGTCCCATGCCAGCCTCGAGCAGATTTATCAGGCCGAGCCAGGCCTGTTCACCCAGATCATTCTCAATATTGCCCGGGAGATCAGTCGCCGCTTGCGCAGCATGGATGCTCTGCTAGGGTGCGCCCTCTATGAAGCTTCCGACCATCAATGCCGAGCATCGATCCAGACGTCAAACTCGGCGATGGGCAAGGGTTTGGAAAAGTAGTATCCCTGCAGCAGATCACAACCCAAGGCTTGCAGAAAAGTCACCTGTTGGCTGGTCTCAACCCCCTCTGCGACCAGCTGCAGATCCAGACTCTTAGCCATCGCCACGATCGCCTTAACCAGCTTGGCGCTGCCCCGATTAGCAGGAATATCGGTGATAAAACTGCGATCTATTTTAAGCGTATCAAACGGAAAATGCTGCAAGTAACTCAACGACGAATAACCGGTACCGAAATCATCGATAGAGAGCTTAACCCCGAGCCGGCTGAGTTGATCCAGCCGACTGGCGGCCTGCTCCCTGTTTTCCACCAGCACACCTTCGGTCACCTCCAATTCGAGCCGGGTGGCCGGTAGCTGATATTTTTCCAACACAGTGGTCACGGCCGTAACAAAATCGCTGTGGCAGAGCTGCCGGGGTGAGACATTAACCGCAACAAACCGAGGCGCATCTTCCTGCCCCATCCACCGTCTGGCCTGTTGACAGGCCTGGTCCAGACACCAAGTTCCGATCTGATTAATCATTCCGATCGACTCCGCCAGGGAGACAAACTGCTCCGGTGCGACCAGCCCCATACTGGGACTGTTCCAGCGCATCACTGCTTCGGCGCCCTGCACCGCCCCCTCCAGATCCAGCAATGGCTGATAGTAGACTGCCAATTCACCTCGTTCGAGTGCAAAGCGGAACTCAGATTCTAGATGCTGACGCCTGTCTCTTATACACATCT
>SDWN01000030.1 GCA_004195305.1 Neptunomonas sp.
AGATGTGTATAAGAGACAGGTTTAAGAGCCTGTGCCAGCTGCTGCAGGAGTTGAAAACTGGGAGAAACCTGGTTCTTTTATCTTGGAGAGGGTCGAGGTGGAGACGCCGCATTTATCACTCAGGGCTTTCAGGCTGAGGTTTTGCTTCTGACGCGTGGCTTTAAATAACTTAGCCAGTTGATCGGATTCCGCAGGCCACTGGAGTGTATGGTGTTTGCTTTGTTGGGCTTGGATGATAAACGAGGTCGGTGCGTTCCCTTGGGTACTCATGCTCTATCACCTGTATTTCAGGGCGGTTGCCGGCCGCCCACTTGGATGTTTACAAGCCAATCCAATTGGCCAGGCCTTGCTTCTCGGCTAGCTTCGCCGCGACTGTAGCCACGGCCAGATCCTGTAGGCCCACGCCGGTACCATCAAACAGGGTGATCTGCTCGGCGGAACGACGTCCCGGATGGTTACCGTTGATTACCTCCCCAATGGGGGTGATATCCGCGCTGTGGATCAGCCCCGAGGTGAACGCGTGCTGCGCTTCACCGATGCTGATCGATTGCGCCACCTCGTCGGTAAACAGCGTGGCCGAGACCAGCAGCGCCGGATCAACTTCCTGCTTACCCTTGGTGTCGGTGCCCATGCAGGCGATATGGGTACCGGGCTTGATCCAGTCATTCATGAGCAACGGCTCGAAAGCAGACGTGATGGTGATGATGACGTCGGCCTGGGCACCCAGTTGCTGGCGATCGACCGCTTCGAATGGCAGTCCGAGTTCTTCGCAGACTGCGGCCAAGCGGGGCAGATGTTCGGGGTGCGGATTCCAGGCGATCACCTTTTCAAAGTCCCGCTGCTCGACGGCCGCGCGCAGTTGGAAGGTCGATTGGTGGCCTGCACCGACCATCCCCAATACCTTGGCATCTTTACGGGCCAGATGGGCGATCGAGACGGCCGAAGAAGCTGCGGTGCGTACAGCAGTTAGGTAGTTTCCACCGACGATCGATTTGACCTGGCCCGTATCAGGGTCGAACAGTACGATGGTGGACTGGTGGTTGGTCAGCCCTTTGGCGGCGTTACCTGGCCAGTAGCCACCGGACTTAACCCCCAGTGCCATGCCTGCTTGGTCAAAACCGGACTTGAAGCCGTACAGCGCATCGGCGTGACCGATCGCCTCGCGTACCACCGGGAAGTTGTAAGCATCGCCGCTAGCCATCGCCGCGAATACGTTTTCGACCGCCGTGAAGGCATCGGGACGGCCGACTACGGCTTCGCAAACCGCTTCGGAGATGATCGAAATCCCCTTTTTGGAGGCCTGTTCGGCGCTGTCTACGCCGGTGTCGTTGTCGCTGACCAGTTGCATATCGGTTGGCATAAAAAAATTCCTTTAGGAAAGCATCGCCGCCCCGGTTCATTTGAACCGGAGGGCAGTAAATATGGACAGTAGATGGATAGGTAATGGATCTGAGTTAGAACGCCTTACCGCGCGCCGATACCGGCCATAACGCCTCCACTTTGCCGTTGCGCACGCCAACGTACCAGTCGTGGACGTTGCAGGTCGGGTCGCAGTGGCCCGGTACCAGCTTCAGTTTGTCGTTGACCTTCAGCGCGCCGTTGGGATCGGTGATCACGCCGTGCTCGTCGGAGCACTTGATGTACTCGACATCGTCACGGCCGTAGATGAACGGCAGACCACTGTCGACCGATTGCGCCTTCAGACCGGCGTCGCAGATCGCCTTGTCGGCCTTGGTGTGGCTCATGACGCTGGTCAGGATAAACAGCGCATTGTCCCACTCACCCTGGTCAATGCGCTTGCCGTCCTTGTCCAGAATACGACCGTAATCGGCATCCATGAAGGCGTACGAGCCGCATTGCAATTCGTTGTAGACGCCCGAGTTGCTTTCGAAATAGTACGAGCCAGTACCGCCGCCGGAGACCAGTTCGGGCTTGAGCCCTACCGCCGTAAGACCTTCTACGGCGTCCTTGACCATGGCGATCGCCTGGTCGAGTTTAATCTTACGCTCGGCATACGAATCCAGGTGCTGCATGGCACCCTGGTACGCTTG
>SDWN01000259.1 GCA_004195305.1 Neptunomonas sp.
CGGTCACAACCACGCCCGCCTGACGGGCATTATCGGTCAAAAAAGATCGCCCCGCCTGCAGGCTCTCCTCAGCCTTCCCCTCTAATTTATCCAAGCGCGATAACAGTTCGTTATCACATCCCTGAATACTCAGCGCTATACTGCAAAGCAAGCCGATCGACATAAAACGCCACAATACTTGGGTCACTAGAATTTCCGCTCCATCATAAAGGATACAGATGGTATCCTGACGCCCGGGAACCTGCTACATCAATCAGCGGTCAGATATGCTGAGCGAACTGGAGGGAAACAGCAGGCGCTCCTCAGTTTTCAATTATGGCTGGCAGAATTTATGAAGTTACGAATGATTAAACAAACCCTGGTACTGATAGCCACAACCCTGGTACTGAGCAGCCACGGCGTCGCTCAGGTCAGCACCGAGCTGCAACAGCTCGTGCCCAGCGAGGCGCACGGCGATACATTGAAAGCACTGGCCAAGACCCTGCGCTTTGGTCATTACAAGAAGCGCTACCTCGATGACGAGCTCTCTTCAGAACTGCTCGACGCACAAATCGACCAGCTCGACACCTCCCGGCTGTATTTTCTGAAACAGGATATCGACAGCTTCGAGACTGACCGCAACCGCCTCGACGACGCGATCCGCAGCGGTGATGCCAGCCCCGGCTTTACCCTCTACAACCGCTACCAGCAGCGGGTTGAAGAGCGCCTCAACTACCTGTTAGCGGAGATAGGACAAGGGCTGGGGCAATTGAATTTCGAACGTGACGAAAGCATAAAGACCGATCGCGAAGATGCGGCCTGGTCGAAAACCACCCAAGAGCTAGACGAGCTCTGGCGCAAGCGCCTTAAAAGCACCGTGTTAAACCTGAAGCTCTCAGATAAGAGCCTCGAGGAAACGGTCAAGATCCTGACCAAGCGCTACCAGAACCAGTTAAATCGTTTACACCAAAACACCGCCGAGGATGCCTTTAGCCTGTTTGCTAACGCTTATGCCAGCCTCTACGATCCGCACACCCAGTACTTTTCACCGCGCACGTCAGAAAACTTCAACATCAACATGCGCCTATCACTAGAGGGCATCGGCGCGGTCCTGCAAAGCCAGGAAGAACACACCAAAGTCCTGCGCTTAATTCCGGCGGGGCCTGCCGACAAGCAGGGCCAACTGAAACCTGCAGACCTGATCATCGGTGTCGGCCAGGGCGAAACCGACCCGATCGTTGATGTCGTCGGCTGGCGCCTGGACGAAGTGGTCGACCTGATCCGGGGGCCGAAAAACTCCACGGTACGCCTGGAGATTCAGCGTGAAGGGGCCGAAGGAGAAAGCTCGCGCACCATCAACATCATCCGTAACGAGGTCAAACTCGAAGAGCAGGCGGCGCAAAAGAAGGTGATCGAACTGGTACGCGAAGGCCAGAGCCACAAAATCGGAGTGATCAGCATTCCAACGTTTTATATCGACTTCCGCGCACTCCAGGCCAGAGATCCTAACTACCGCAGCACCACCCGCGATGTCGAGCAACTACTCAAAGAGCTGCTCGCAGAGAATATCGAAGGCTTAATCATCGACCTGCGCAACAATGGCGGCGGCTCACTCAAAGAGGCGGTCGAGCTATCCGGTCTGTTTATTCCTCAGGGCCCCGTGGTACAGATTAAAGACACCATGGGCCGAATCCGGGTGGAGTCCGACCTGGATCCAAAATTCTTTGACATCCCCCTCCAGGTGATCGTTAATCGCCTCAGCGCCTCAGCCTCAGAAATTTTTGCTGGCGCGATCAAAGACTACGACCGCGGCTTGATTGTCGGCAGCCCCACTTACGGCAAAGGCACCGTACAGGCTCTCTTTCCGCTCGATCACGGCCAGCTAAAGCTGACTCAGCAGATGTTTTACCGCGTCTCCGGCATCAGCACTCAAAACAAAGGGGTGCATCCGCATATCGCCCTGCCAGACATCTACGACTCTGAGAAGATAGGTGAAAGCAGCGCAAAGGGCGCCCTGCCCTGGGACGAAGTGAAGCCCTTAGCACACAAAAATATTAACCGGGTTCCGGCGAGCCAACTAACCACACTGGAGCAGCGCCACAGTCAGCG
>SDWN01000507.1 GCA_004195305.1 Neptunomonas sp.
AGATGTGTATAAGAGACAGGATCATAGTTATCGACGATGAACTGTGCTTCATCCGCATCCAGTGCCCAAACCTGCGCGTTGACCTGGTCAGCCACCTGCATTAGGTCAGACTCTTGCCGTGTACACGAGATCCCATCAGGATCACCTAAAACGATCATCTCGCCGGGTAATACGTGGTTGCCAAGACCGGAATTAAGACGCTCAAAACTGTCAGGTTTCGCTGACGCATGACCGTATAGTTGGTCTATCAAGTCTGCGCGGCTGGTTGGTTGCCTAACGATATGGAATACCGGCTCTTGAGCCTGGGAGACGACTTGCCCATTAGTACTTTGTATTGATGAAGCGGCAGTCGATTGCGAGACCGCCCGGGTATGAGCGTCGTTCTGCTGTGTTACCCCTGCATCGGACGACATCACGGGTGTAGACAGCGTGCTTGGGGTCACTCCTGAGGCGTTACCGCTAACAACTTGCCCCGGTGTAGGCCCCTGACTTTCAGAGGCATTAGCCGCTGAGTGCGAAGCACTCCCGTCACTTGAGTGAGGAGTATCTGATGCGACGGTATTTGGCGAGAACCTTGAGAAAGAGGACAATACGGGGGCATCGCCAATAAGTATGTTGGCACAGCTTCCGATGATGACACCGCCGCAGCTGATGCCACTGCCTGTCATCGCTGCGGGCTTGCCATTGATAAAGACTGTCGTTGAGCCCGTTACGACAGTACGGCCGTGAGGGGGATGGTTTGGCTTTAAGTGCGGGACCAGTGAATCACCTACGGTCGCGGCAGGCTTGCCATTGAAAAGCACGTTGCTAGATCCCGATGTTATTGGCGTCGGCGGAAAGCCTTCGTGATCCGTTCCGAGGTCGCCGATGACCGCTGCAGGTTTACCACTCATTCCTTTGCTCCCTGTATCTTCCTTGATGAGGTGCTAGCCTCGTCAGTCTGTGCATTCGAGTGGCGAACAATCCTACACAATTGACTTAAACATCGCACTAAATGCGGTGATTAATTAATAATGGGGGGGCATACGTCATAGGGTATCGACTGCTTCCGCAACGAGCTGAAAAGGACCGGAAAAGCGGAAAAGGGGACGGAGGGATTAAATTTTGATCAGCCAGGTTGCTGGTTACAATTTATGCCCGGAACGAGGGTTCTGAACTACTCCAAGGACCCCGAGTTCAAGCGGGCCTTTGATTAGTCGATTGCAAGGTTGCTGGCGCAGAATAGTGGAGCGGTGAAGCAGAAGTTGATGGAGCCGCAGCCTTAATTTGACTGATCGTCGATGATCCAGCGATCGATATAATCGTTCACTATTGCAGCCCCTTCGTCGGTATCGATGAGGTCGATCGGTGCCGCGCCATCCATGTGCTCGTTGTCCTGTTCCATCCAGCGAAACGCCTTGGCTCGACTACCGCGTATCGGCGTTGCCCGCTCAAGAACCTGCTCAAGCAAGTCTGGTCTTGCATACCAAGAGTCGGGCTTGATCGTTGCCTTTCTTCCGGGAATTACTCGAGGTAATTGAGACGCGGCAAGCTCATCTGTTGTAATGTGAGCTCGAATCCAGTGAGCAAGCTCAGCCAAGCCGGTGTTGGGTATCCGCTTATGGTCGGTCGTCGGAACAACAAGCCCCACCACGACCGAAGTATGCTCGCGAATCATTTTCAGAGACGGCACAAGATCCGTGTCGTTCGTCACGATCACGACTTGGTCAACGGATCCGGTGATCGCATCATGATAAGCCTGTAATGCCAGATTCACATCCGACTGCTTCTCTTCGGCCTTCCATACATCAACATCAACGCATTCACGCGGCCACTTGCCTGGGTCATCAGCGTCAACCAGCTTCGCCCTTGCGGGCAGCAACGAATAATAACCCTCAAAGAAAAGGACTTCGTTAGCGTATAGCTTTTTTAGACCACTATGGTATCTCGCCTGACAAGATACGGAGTCGTTAGACTTGGCTAGCTTTGGGATAATCCTGTCTCTTATACACATCT
>SDWN01000724.1 GCA_004195305.1 Neptunomonas sp.
CCGTGGATCTGCATGCCGATGCGACCCCCGAGCGTTACGGCCAGTCCGTTGATATTCTCTGCAAGGACCCCAATGTCGATGCGGTACTGGTGTTACATGCCCCGACACGGATGGCTCCCAGTCTTGAGTCGGCGCAGGCGGTGCTCACTGTTGCGAAAAAAACCCGCCGTAACGTTCTGACCAGTTGGATGGGCAGGGAAACCGCGATTGCGGCGCGTAATCTGTTCAACGAGGCTAAGGTTCCCACCTACATCACCCCGGAAAAAGCGGTCGATGCTTTTATGCACATGGTCCAGCATCGGCACAATCAGACCCTGCTAAAACAGACGCCGACGGCGGTTAGCCTGCAGGATGACAACGGTGCATTGCTTCAGGGACGGATGTTGATTGAGCGGGCGATGGGTAATGGCTGCGATTACCTGCGTCATGAAGAGGTCGCTATACTGTTGCGATTATACGGTGTCGAGTGCGCACAATCGCACTACACCGATAGTATCGATGGTGTGGTTGGTATCGCCAAGGCGTTGGGTAGTGCGGTCGCTGTTAAAGCGCTGCATAAAGATAATCGCTATCCGTTTAGTTATGTCGATAAGGCAAGTCAGCGCTGGCGTGACCTGGCGTTGAATCTCTATTCTGAAGCGGAGATCCGCCATTCGGTGACGGAGTTATCACAACGGGTGGATGAGCGCTTCGGGGCAGAAGAACACCGCGGTTACAGTGTTCAGCAGATGAAGCGAGGCTTTCAGTCGTTGCAGATCTGTACCGGGGTGACCCGGGATCCGGTGTTTGGACCGATGATCTTCTTCGGTATCGGGGGGCATGATATTGACGCCCAGGCGGATCGACAGCTGATGCTGCCGCCACTGAGTAACAGCCTGGCGAGGGCGTTAATCAAGCGCTCGCGGGTGTATCGCATTCTGAAAACGAATAGCTACCGTTTCGAGCAGGATGTCGACAGCCTGTGTCAGTTGCTGGTGCAGCTGTCAGACATGGTGATCGATCTGCCTGAGTTGCGGACGTTGGAGATCAATCCGTTGCTGGTTAACAAGTCGGGGCTACTGGCCGTGGATGCTAGTATCGGCCTGGGGCAGGCGGTGCTGACGGCCATCTCGCCCTATCCTGAGAGCCTGGTTGAACAGGCATCGCTGAAGAGTGGTCGTCAGGTGACACTGCGGCCGATTCGAGGCGAAGACGAGCCGAATCATCTGGAGATGTACAACCGGCTCAGTCCGGAATCGATCCGGTTACGTTATTTTTACAGCCGCGCAGCGCCTAATCATGATGAATTAGCCAGCTGGACCCAGATCGATTACAACCGTGAAATGGCCTTTATCGTTTCCGCGCCACGCCTGGACGGCAAGCCGGGCGATGAAACACTGGGGGTGGTGCGTGCCACCACCGATGCGGATAATGTCGCGGCCGAATTTGCGGTGGTGATGCTCGACGAGCTGCAGGGCGAGGGGTTAGGCTCTTTGTTGATGCAAAAGATGATCGATTACTGCCGTAGCCGGGGCACTCTGAAGCTGATGGGGACCACCATGACCAGCAACATGGGGATGCAGCGACTGGCGAAAAAGCTGGGTTTTACCAACAGCTATAACACCGAAGAGGAAGCGATCGAGATGATCTTAATGCTCAATGAGCCCACCGAAGAGTGGCAGCGCACCCGCTTGGCGCACTGAGCGTGGGCTCATTAACGCGTACAGCTGTGGGGCGGGATTGATCCCGACTAACAACCAACAGATAGCACCGTGGGAGCCTGCCTGCAGGCGATTCCTTAGCAACAGAATGTAAAAATCGCCGGGAGCCCGGCTCCCACAAGACTTCGTACATAGCCCTCTCGTAGGATGTGGTGAGGCACGAACCGCATCAGACAGGGTTCGGAAAGGCCAGTAAGGTAAGGTTACAGGTGCTACTTGTTGATTGATGCGGTTCGCAAGCTCACCGCATCCTACGGGACCGCTGTCTTGCTCGCATCGTCAACAGCTAACTCCGACTTAGTCTTGTGTCCTTCGGGCTTCGTCCGTCAAGGGCGCTAAAGCAGCAGCTCCACCACCTGCGGGTGCCCCAGAAAACCTTGTGG
>SDWN01000016.1 GCA_004195305.1 Neptunomonas sp.
GTCTCGTGGGCTCGGAGATGTGTATAAGAGACAGCGCTCTGACCTTTGAAGCGAGAGATGCGGCGTTCCTCTTCCGGACCGATCTCCACCCGGGCAACATCCGTCAGACGAATCGGATGGTTGTCGTCGCTGCGGATAATAACCTGTTCAAATTCGGCGACGCTGTTGAGGTCGGTCTGGCTGAGGACGCTGAATTCGCGTTCGACGCTCTCTATACGTCCAGCGGGGATCTCAACATTCTGTTGCCGCAGGGCGCGCTCAACATCCTGAGGGGTGACCTCAAAGGCGGCCATGCGGGCGCGATCGAGCCAGATCCGCATGGAGTAGCGGCGCTCACCAAATATCATCACGTTGGCGACACCGGGTATTACCTGCAGTGGATCCTTGACCCGCCGATCGGCAAAATCGGTGACCTCCAGCGGGTCGTGACGGTCGCTGGAGAACGCCAGCCAGATAATCGGTTGGGCATCGGCTTCGACTTTGGCGACGATCGGTTCATCGATCCTTTCCGGCAGGCGCCCGCGTACCCGGGCGACCCGATCACGGACATCGTTGGCGGCCGCATCGGCATCGCGGTCGAGCTTAAAGGTCACGGTGATCTGACTTAGTTCGGAGCGGCTGACCGAGCTGATAAAATCGATCCCTTCGATGCCGGAGAGTGAGTCTTCCAGCTCCGTGGTGATCTGGGATTCCATGATCGAGGCGTTGGCGCCGGAGTAGCGCGTCTCGACCGTCACCACCGGGACATCAATATTGGGGTATTCACGCACCGTCAACCGATCATAGGCGATCAGTCCGAGCAGAATGATGAGCAGGTTCATCACCGTGGCCAGCACCGGCCGCTTGATGCTGATATCAGGGAGAAACATCAGTTAGCTCCTTGCTGGGCTTTATCTGCCTCGGTGGCGGGGGCTTGGTGCGCAACCGCCTGAGGAAATATCGGCGTGACCGGCGAGCCGGGGCGCAGCTTAAGTTGACCCGCGGTGACGACGACATCATCAATACTCAGACCGCTGGTGATCTCGACCTGTCCCAGTTGGCGCTGCCCGAGGGTTACCGGAATCATGTCGATCTTGGCGTCGACTACACGGTAGACAAAAAACTGCCGTCCCTGGGGGATGATCGCCTGTTCAGGCAGCATCAATGCCGCTGGATTTTGGCTCAGGGTCAGTTCGATATTGGCAAACAGTCCGGGGCGTAAGCGACCGTCGTCGTTAGCGATGATTGCCCGAATCTCCAAGCTGCGGGTTCTGACATCCAGCTGCGGCGCGATGGCATAGATATGTCCATTAAAGGACTCTCCGGCATAGGCATCCAGGGTCACATGTATCTTCTGGTCGGGTTTGACCTGGGCCAGGTAGCGCTCCGGAACGCGGAACTGAACTTTGATGGTGGAGGCGTCAACGAGCTCGACCAGATCTTGGCCGGCACTGACATAATCGCCCACGGCGACCTGGCGCAGCCCCAGGCGACCGCTAAAGGGGGCGTGTAGGGACATTTTTTCCAGGCGGGTATCGGTCAGGCGCACTTCGGCCTGATCGATCTGCAGCTGGGCCAGGGCTTTATCCCGATCGTGGCGAGAGCCTAGATTGCGATTTAGGAGCTGCTCGGCCTGATCAAACTCCACCTGGCTCAGATTCTGCTTCGCGAGAGCTTGTTGCTGTTCCGCTTTATAGGTCGAGGCTTCGAGCGTGAACAGTTTGGTGCCGGCTTTGACCTGCTGTCCCTCGCGGAACAGAATTTCGTCGATACGGCCGGTCAGTTCAGGGCGCAACAGAATCGCTTCATTGGCTTGTAAACTGCCGACCGCTTGCAGGCTATGGACGATGGGCTGAGCCTGCACCCGGATCACCTCTGCGGGAAGCCCCTGGGGCGCGGGTGCGGCCTGTGCCGCACAGCTGAGCAACGCAACAAGCGAGAGGCCGAGGGTCGAATGTCTGAATCGGGTCATGATCTTTCCTGTAAAACAGTCTGAGGTGAAATTGGCTAGCCGCTAGCGGCTTAATTGGCGGTTACCGGAGGGCGGAAATAGTGGTCCAGCAGATGACTGACAATCAAACGCAGGGGTTCAGTGGAC
>SDWN01000029.1 GCA_004195305.1 Neptunomonas sp.
AGATGTGTATAAGAGACAGGTACCAACCAAAGCCATCATGATAGCCATCAGACTCGATCAACAAAACCACTTTTAGTCGTAAAGATGGTTTTAAATCAAGCGCATTATCCGCCTGATCCGTCCCCGAATTTATGAGCATCGAGCTGAGGGAGTCAAATTGCTAAACGAGGTAAACAATGAAAACCAAAGCAAAACGCAAGTTGCATCCACATGAATTCAAAGCAGAAGCATTGATGCTAGCCGCTCCAACGGGTGTTGCTTGCGCCACTACGCGATTCGCTCCCAGACCGTATCCAGAACCTTCTGCAGATCGGGATGATCGGGGCAAGGGATCACGTTAACGACAGAACAATTTCTATCCGAGGTATCGCGCCCCTGGGCGTTCAGCAATGCGCGCCCATCCGCAACGATAATAACCGCAACCTCTGGCGTCGCAGCATTGCCTCCCCTCCCAGAAACCACGCCGACCTCGCCGTTAGCAAGAAGCACAAAATTGCCGGGAGAAAAGATACCGATCTCTTTAATGAAGATCTGGGCCATAGTGACATCAATCATTTCGCCTCTGGAGAGGAAAACCTCTTTTTGAGCGCCCTTACTGGTCATGGCTATTCGATCGCCGCGCTGCCGGGTCATGGCGGCGTAGATATCGGCAACGGCTATCATACGCGCAGGCGGGATGATCGCCTCGCCCTTAACCCCTTCCGGATAGCCACTACCATCTGCGCGTTCGTGATGCATTCCAACACAGGATAGCCACGTCTCATCCTCCACACCCGCAGCCCTAAGTTTTTCAACCCCTCTGCCAGGGTGAGACTGGATCAGTGCACTCTGTTCTGGGGATAATGGCGCAATCTGCATACGCATCTGATCTTGTTCCAGCCACATGCCTATATCATGAGAGAGTGCCGCACAGATAACCGAAAACCGCGCCGCTTCACCAACTTGCAGCCGCTTGCCAATCTGCTCGACAAGAACACCCATGTGGATAGATTTGCTGAGGGTGTAAGAATTGCCCTGATGCAGGGTACAGCCCCCCATCAGGGCGCTCGCGTTACGGTTCGCCGCTTTCTGGATCAGGATCGCTACAGCCTTAATCTGCTGAGGCCCATCGCCAGCACCCTTTTCTACGGCATAATAGGCACTCTGCAGCCGATCCACCTGGGCACTAACCCAATCAAATGTCGTTATGCCTTTCTTTGGAGCGTCGCGCTTAGCCATAACCAGCTTGGTTGCCGCACGGCCCGCCGTGCCTGACATACTCGCTGTGTCAATGTAAGTCTGTTGATCAACCAGCCGACTCAGTTGCCGCGCAGAGGTCACGAGCATGCCCGCTTTCAATAGCAGAGTCCCTTGGCTATCAACAACCGACCAGGGCAACGGCTTACCAATCTGAACATCATTCTTGGTCAGCAGCCGCTTTTTTTTCATACGTAAATTCTCGTCAGATGCATATTTTCCTTATTATGCGAATTCTCGTTATACCCAAATATTCAGCCGCGTTACCAATCGCCCTGTTTTGGTTACAGAGTAGCAGCGCGCCATTCAATTACCTAACCAGAGAACTCATCGGCATAAAACTACCTGATTACCCATGATATTCAGCCATCACCGCGCCAAGTCATGGGCATACGAGCTTGCGAGAACAGATCGCTTGCATCATGGCTGAGCCTTATGGGGTAGTCTCGACTGATTATGTGATAATTAGCTGTAATTGCATAGAAAACAAAGCCGGGTAGGCGTCGAACGACCTACTCCATCAACGTCAATGTTGCAGGCCAACGCCAACCCCCATTGCTATCCGATGAAACTCAGTCTGAAGAAGGCCCGCAGGGGCGAGACTGACAGTTGAGGCAAGACAAATCGGCAGAATAGCCGATTTTGACAACCGCAGGTTGCCCGTAGGGTAAGGCACATGGATGCGCCTAATACTTCCGAATCTGTCCGCTTCAGGCTGGATATCATAGAGCCATAGGCGCGTACCCGCAGGACGGTTAGCGGGGCGCGTTTTGATGGACAGGG
>SDWN01000257.1 GCA_004195305.1 Neptunomonas sp.
AGATGTGTATAAGAGACAGGTAAACGGGCGACGCTGCCACTCCCGTCAACGTGCCGCTATAACTTCGTACCGCAGAACCCACGCCCCAGGATGCGGCTGATACCGGCCACATCTCCGTGATTTGCGAATACAGGCCCGTAACCGAACCATCGAATTCCGGCAACTTCGAGGCTGAACCGACAAACGCCTCGCCTTCCCGCAACGCCGACTCTGCAGCCTGAAACGCCAGATTGCGGTTTATCATATTGCCCGCCATCTTCTCTTCCATAGTGGTATCGCGGATGCTGCTCAGCCCCAATAGGGTCACGACCAGCAGCACGATCATGCAGATAATCAGAGTAATGCCTTGTTGCCGGTGAGAAAGTCGTTGCTTAGCCATCAGTTCAGCCTATTCCGAAGCGCAATGGTCGACACAAATACTTTACGGAGGCGGCGGTCGTTGGTGCGCTTTTCATCGCCGTAGTAATTAACCATAAATTTATCCAGATCATCGGCGTCGGCATTCAAAATATTGTCGCGTAAGCTCCGAGTTACCAGATGGATCTGAACACTCACCACATCATTCATCGAAATAGAGGCGGCGGGATTGCTGACCTGATCGGCAGGCACAAAATAATTTGGGGTCTTATTACCAGATGTATCTACCCCGTAGAGGATCTGCATATTTTCGACGCCTTCAACCAGCTCGAGTCCACAACGCGCCCAAAAATCAACTGCATCCCAGTCACAGGAGGCACCTTCTTCATACTGATATGATCTTACTAACACCGGTTCTCCGCTCACGCCCTCTCTAATCCAGTAACGAATTGACGCAGCTTTAAAAATTGATGAACCGGGTTTGAACGCGTAATCAAACACACCGGGGGTGATATTTCCGGGGTGTTCTGAGTTACCCCCTGCATGAGGAACGGCAGTTTGCGCAGTCGCAGGGCCCATGCTCTGAAACACTCTCCCCTCGGTGCAATCAGTGACCAACAATATTTCTCCAGGAGATATCTGCGACGAATTTACCACGTGCAGCATCCCTGCATTGGGTGGCATTACGGGAGGGACAACGGAAAAACCTTCCTCCCTTCCACCTTGAAGAACGATGGCATCAGGCTGATTACCAGCGCCACCAAAGAAAGAAGTATATCCAGTCGAGGCTGATTGGAGATTATCAAAACCGTCAAGCCCTATACCAAAATCATCGATTAAGCCTTGGCCGTTGATAATTGACTTTATTTCAACCCCGGTTTTCAAACAGCCCCAATAGTCCGCCTGCCGAATGTCCCGGGATAAAAACTCCATCGCAAACCGGCCGTTCTCCTGAATCCGAGAAAACTCCTGTTGGTACTCATATGTCTGCTTGGCACCTAAAAACGTCTGCAATATAGCGGTGGCCAGGAACAACCCCAACACCAGCGCTACCATCAACTCCACCATGGAGAAGCCGGCTTGCTTCCGATCTGCTGACGGGCGGTTAAAAGGCATAGTCATAACCCAAAGCTAAAAATGAAACTTGGATCTTTATTATCAAGAGAACCGCTACGGTTTTCATCCCAGCGAATGGTAATATCATGTATTCCAGAGGCCACGGTTAACGAACCCACGCCTCCTGGAAGAAGATCGGTAATCTTTGCCACCCACTCATAAACATCTTGCTCGGCTATTTCCTGGGGAGTGCAAGCCGAAGCCGCTACGCTATAACTGACACAGGCATGCGATACCCCGGCCGGAAACGAGGGTACATACCTATTAGTAGGCGCAAGCCCTGCCGGATTACCGCGCATCTTATCGGCCAGGTCATAAGCCAGAATAGTGGCCTGGCTGCGGTGATAGGCACTCAAATTACTCTTCAACGCCAGGCTCTCCATGCCGGCAAGCCCCAAGATCCCCAACGACAGAATCAAGACCGCGACCAGGATCTCGATCAGGGTGAAGCCCTGTTCTCGATTGGAGGGTCTGATTTGGGTAGCGCCTGTTGCTGTCATCGCGGCATCCTCAATTCATCCGTACCCGGCCGGTGGCGTTAATGGCTAATGCTTTGC
>SDWN01000735.1 GCA_004195305.1 Neptunomonas sp.
ACGGCATCCAACTCAGCCAGAGCGGCAGCATCAACCTCAGCAACTTTGTCTTTACTCAAGCCAGCAACGCCGTTTCCAGTCGCCAGATCGACTGGCAGGGCAGCGCCCAACAACAGCTTGCAGACGCCACTCTGACTCACGCCAGTACCGATACCCAGTTGACTATCCAACACCTCAGGCTCGAACTACCGGGGCTTGAATTCAGCGAACAGCAAATTGAGCTCAGCGGTCGCCTTGAAACCCACCCCAAACACTTAAATTTCAGCGGTAGCTTACAGGCCCAGCCCGCCCAGCTCAGCGTCCAGCAGTTGCTGCTTGAAACCCAGTCCGGTCATTGGCGAGGGGCATTAGAGGTCGACATCGCCTCCGCCGCTGTCAGCGCATTCAGCGGCGACATCAGCGTTGGCCCGTTACAGCTTAAACACCAGAGTGGCGCAGCTCTGGTCAGGTTTAAACAGCTGCAGCTGAATCAGCTCCAACTGCCGCAACCCAACCAGATCGAGGCTGCCAGCCTACAGCTGCAGCAGCTGGTGTTAGGCGCGGACCAGCCCTTACTCCGCCTTGATAAACTCGAGATCAAAAGCATCAGCGCCAGCCCTGCTCGCACCCATGTCGGCCAAATCTATCCCAGCGAGCTAACCGTCAGGCTGGACCTGGATAGCAACAAGCAACCGCACCGGTGGCTGACGTGGCTGGCGCAACTGACCGACAGCCCCGCCGCTGAGGCAACAGCAGCAGACGCGACGGCACAGGACCGCGACGACGCCTCCCCCAGCGTCCCTTATCCGTTTAAACTCGGCGAGTTTACGCTGCAAAAACCGGCCACGATCACGATCACGGAACAGCCCGCGGCGACCGCAAAACCGGGCAAACCGCTGCAACTGAGCATTAGTACCCTGAGCCTGAAGGCACTCGATAGTCGTTCCGATCAGCTTTCTCCCTTTATGTTAAAAGCCCAGGCCAACCGCTTCGGTAGTATCGAGCTGGATGGCGGCTACGCCCTGTTTGCAGAAACCGCTAATGCCCACTGGCAGGGAGCGATTTCAAACCTGGAGCTGCCCCCTTTCAGTCCGATGATGCGCAGCCAAACCGGCTATCAAATCGACACTGGCAAGCTGGAGCTGGTCAGCCAGGGAAATATTAAGCAGGGATGGATCGAGAGCAACAACAACCTGACCCTCAATAATTTAAGCGTCAATCCCGGCCGCAAGGATGGCACCGAACAGTTTGATGCCAAACTGGGAATGCCACTGAGCACGGCCCTATCGCTATTGACTGACTCCGACGACAACGTGGCGCTGAAGCTGCCCATCAACGGCAAACTCAGCGATCCCTCGTTCGGCATCCAGAGCGTCCTCAACACCGTCATGACCAAGGTCGCCCGAGAAGCCGCGCTGGGGTATCTGACGGTCGCACTGCAGCCTTACGGAGCCCTGTTCACCCTGACCCGCCTGGCCAAGCATGCGGTGGAAAACAGTGCCATCAATCTTGAGCCGGTCTATTTCGAGCCGGGCTCTGCCGAACTCAACTCCAAAAGCAGCGACTACCTGGCCAAGATCGGCTCCATGCTGAACGCTCGCAACGGGCTGCGCCTGAAACTCTGCGGCCTGAGCGTCAGCACCGACCAGGCCTGGCTACTTGGCCAGCGCCCACAGATCTCCGCCGCGCTGACTCAGACCACGGCGTCCGCCGCTCAGCCTGCGCTCCCGGCCGCATTAACCGAGCAGGAGCAGGCACAGTTACAGCAGCTGGCTGAAGAGCGGGGGTTCAGGGTAAAAAGCCAGTTACTGAGCCAGCACCAGGTCAGCGAGGCTCAGTTGTTTGGCTGTCTGGCCGCTGTCGAGTTCCTCAGCGAGAGCCGCCCCCAGGTCAGAATAGGGCTCTAGGAGGCTATTGAAAAGCGTTGGCGAGGCCGCTAATGCTAGGCAATAACGACCGAAAATAGCAGCTTATGGGTAATAAATGAGCCTCTAGAGGTCATTATTAACGACGTATCGGCAACGCAGGTAGATTTTCAACAACCGAGGAGGCTGACCGAGAATAGCGAGCGTAGCGAGAGAGCTGTAT
>SDWN01000118.1 GCA_004195305.1 Neptunomonas sp.
GCTGAGCTTTGTGAGCGCGGGGCTCCCGGCGATTTTGTCATTTTTTGCGCAGCAACGGCTAAGAGCTAACCGTTACGGGGATCGGTCTCCGCCACTCGATCCTGATTCAGATGCAGATTACGAAAGCGCTCAAGATTAGGACAGGCACTGAAATCGAATAGCTCGCGTAACAGCACCCAGTCAAGCAAACAGAACAGGCAGATCGCCGGATAATCCCACTGCTCAAAGAGACCCGCGCCGACCTGCTGCTCCAGAAAGCTTAAGGTTCGTTCGATACGCTCATGCTGCAGGGTGAAAAAAAGGGCCTGCTGATCGGTCGCCACGCCGCTGCGTGCCAGCAGCAACAGGGACACTAACGTATCGTTGGCCGCATCGATGACGGTCAGGGTGTTTTCTTGATCCCAGGAGAGCGCGGGTCGATCGAACTTTTGGCTCAGGTAACGGAAGATGACCCGGGAATCGTATACCGCCTGCTCCCCATCGAGCAGCAGGGGGACTTTCTGGGCAGGGTTGTTACGCTTCAGCGTTTCGCGTCCCTCACCCTCAAATATATTCAAGGCCACGAAGTCATAGTCTATCCCCCCCAGCCATAGCCGCAGACGACGGACATAAGGGGAGGTCGTGGAGCCGAGTAGTTTCATGTGTATTTGCTCTTGTCGTTGGCCAAGGGAGACTTGTTGGCTTATTTGGCGGGCTTATTTGATCGTACGAGCACTTTGATTAAACAGAATGCGCCTGGCCTGTTCATCATTGACGCCAGGCTGATCGTTAATTGCATCCGCCAGGGCGTAGGCGGCCACTGTCGCCGGACGGTTCTTAATCGCTTCAAACCAGCGTTTAAGATGCGGAAAATCGTTGATATCCTGCTGCTGGCGCTCATAAGGAACAATCCAAGGGTAGCAGGCCATATCCGCAATGGAATACTCCCCCGCCAAAAACTCACGCTCCTGCAAGCATTTGTTCATGACCGCATACAGGCGTGCCGATTCGTTAATATAGCGCTCCATCGCATAGGGAATGCGCTCTGGCGCATAGGTCACAAAGTGATGATTCTGCCCGCACATCGGACCCAGACCACCCATTTGCCACATAAGCCATTGCGTTATATCCCACCGCTCGCGGATGCTAGAGCCGCCATAACGGCCGGTTTTCTCAGCCAAATATTGCAGAATCGCACCCGATTCAAACAGCGACAGTGGTGCGCCACCCTCCGCAGGTAACTGATCGACAATGGCAGGAATTCGATTGTTCGGCGCAATTTTAAGAAAATCGGGCTCAAATTGAGCCCCCGTGCCGATATTTACCGGGATAACGCTATAGTCAAGACCGGTCTCTTCTAACATCAGGGTGATCTTGTGACCGTTCGGGGTCGTCCAGTAATACAAATCAATCATAGGGGTTCTCCGGGCAACAGATAACGTCAGTTGTAGCTAAGGAACCTGCGAACAAGTCCAAATGCATTTCTAGCACTCCATCACAGGCATCAGCTCTGCGCTCTCGACCGAACAGTATCGAAGCATGGTAGAGCGATCGAATGCGGCAGATGACCGCAGACAACAGCGCCAACAGCAGCGCAAAGCCCGGAGGGCAGCGCTAGCACCCAAAACTCAAGCTTTAGTTATTTTCCAGCAATTATGGATCTTCTGATTCCGTTCAAAATCCTTATCAAGACTCTTGGCGGTAATATCCTCAACCTTGTACGCGGCTAACGCATCCAGATCCATCTTGAACTTGCGCAGGTTATTGGAGAAGATCAGTACCCCGCCCTCATCCAACAGCTTCATCGCCTGCTCGATCAGACCGACATGATCCTGCTGCACATCGAACAGGTCGCGCATCCGCTTGGAGTTGGAAAAGCTGGGCGGATCCATAAAGATAAGATCGTACTTAAGGGTCTGCTTCAGCGATGCCTCTTTCAACCAGGCAATACAGTCTTCCTGCAGGGTCAGGTTGATTTTTTCACTCATCCCATTGAGGGCAAAATTCTTCCGCGCCCACTCCAGATAGGTCGCCGACATATCGACACTGGTGGTCTCGATCGCACCGCCGAGGGCCGCCTGTACG
>SDWN01000321.1 GCA_004195305.1 Neptunomonas sp.
TTTTCGTTAGTCATCGTGCTGTTGTTACTGCGAATAGCCAGCTCTTTAAGCCGATCACCGGCATCATTAACTTGCTGCAAGGTCAGCTCTTCAAGCTCCAGCCGCCGCTGCGACACGGTAATGTTCTCTTGATAGGTGCCGGTGGCGGCCAATTCACGCCGATATTTGAGAATTTGCGCCGCCGCAACAGGATCATCCGAGGGCCGATTGAGGTTTTTACCGGTGGAGACCTGCTCTTGCGTCCTGGCCAGCGCGGTCTGGGCCTTTTGCATGTTACTGACGCCATTGTTAAAAATCTGCTGGGTTGAAATGCGCATAACTTATTCCCTACCTCACCGATGACAGCAGGGTATCAAACATGCTGCGGGCGGTATTGATCACCTGCGAAGCGGCTTGATACTGCTGTTGGAATTTGATCAGGTTAGCGGCCTCTTCATCCAGGTTGACACCGGAAATCCCGTCACGAATCGATTGTGCACTCTGCATAATGGCCTCGTTGGCCTGCAGGCTGATATTGGCTACCTGAGTCCTGGAGCCGACCTCCTCCACCAAGCTGCCGTAGCTATCCTGGTAGCTGGCGGTGCCCTCGACCAAGCGCTGCCGTTGCAACTCCGATAGCTGTAGGGCATTACGGTTGTCGCTGACCGCATCGGTGTTGAATTCAAGGTTAATCTTATCACCCGGCTCGGGCGTCCCCGTCAGGGTGATGGCAAAACCACTCAGTTGGATGGGTTGGTCTTGATCATATGCGCTACCGGTCGAGAGCATCACAGGATTCGAAGCGTTTTCAGGATCGATCTGATAAACGGTATAGGTTGTCTTGCCATCGATCTGACTAAAAACCAGCTGCAACTGATTGTCTTTGGACACGCCTAAATCGGAACCGGCCGGATTTCTAGTAGCGACCTGCGAGGCGATCTCTGCCTCAGAGATCTCGAACTGATAGGGATTGCCGTTGGCTTCCTTAAGGCCTGTTGTCGCATCACCTACGGTGATAGCTATGCCCTTCTCGGGATCATAGCTCTGATTCTCAAGCGCAGTAACGACACCTGCATCAGGGTCAAAGTCATAACCAAAGTCATAAAGAGCAGGGAGATTCTCTGGGTCAAAATTAGCAGCGGGGCCAACATAAACGCTGAAAGTGGTCTCATTGGTGAAGTAAACAACCGCTTCATTATCTGCTGACGCCAGCGGATCCCCCGCTATATCTCGCGCATTCGATAGATCCACTCCCGCCCACTGCCCGGTTCTCGAAGGGAGGTTATTGACAGTGGTCATCTCAACGCTCAGGGTACCACCATTATCTATCGCTGTTTCTGCGCGCACCGGGGATGCAAAGGCCAGCTCCCGGCCCGAACTCAGCGCCACTTCCATATGTTCCGCACCGGTGCGTACCGGTTGCACCAGGAACTGATCGTCTTTAGTAAAATTCCGTCCAGTGTCGGATTTAAGCGAAATCGCTAGCCCATCCAGATTGAGCAGCAGCTCGCCTTCGGACTGGGATACGCTGCCACCTTCGTATTCAGCGTCCAGACTCGCCGTCCTGGCCTTAAAGTCGTCCTGGGTAAACACCTTGCCATCAGACTTGCGCGTCACGGTAAAATCCAAGCCACTGCCGTCGGCTCGCGCGCTGCCAAACTGAACCTCATAGTCGCTCGCTTTGAGCAAGCCGCTATCCAGGATCTCAACGCCGGAGGTTGCCTTCAGCTCAGTTTGATTGCCACTGAAAGGGCGAACCACGCCCACCTTGGCAGGATCTTTAAACCAGTCACCGCCCATATTACCGTCCAGATCGACCCCTTTGGCCTGCTGCTGGTTGACAGTATCGGCAAAGACAATCGCTAACCTCCCCAGCTCGTTCCTGCTCGGGATCAGCACCTCGTTCTTGAAATCCAGCATGCCACCGATTTCGCCCGTGCGAATCTCGTCGCCAACACTGATCTGCTTGTCACCAATTTTAACAAACACATCAAAATCATCGATATCAGGATCACCCGGCTGCGCTGACAGCGTGCTGGCTCTGTCTCTTATACACATCT
>SDWN01000323.1 GCA_004195305.1 Neptunomonas sp.
AGGCTGACCGAGAATAGCGAGCGTAGCGAGAGAGCTGTATTTTGAGTCAGATTTATCGTTCATTTGCGAAGAATAGTGGTTCTATTTGCCAAAAATGAGAGTCAAATCTGGCCAAAATACGGGTTTCGCAGTAGGTCAGTCTGTTCTCGGACAACCTCCTAGGGAGTCTGACCTCAGGCGGTGTGGTTTAGGTTCGTACTGCCGCCGATAAGCGATTAAGGATCTAACCGTCTTCGTAGCCACCGTTCGAAGTCCTCTACCGTTAGCGCCTGACTAAAGAGGAAACCTTGAGTAAAGTTGCAGCTCTTGCTTCGCAAGAACTCTAACTGAGCCTCTGTTTCAACCCCTTCTCCTACTACCTTCAAACCAAGCCGGTGCGCCATGACGATGATTGCTTCAGTCAGTGCCGCATCTTCTGAACAGGTGGTGACATCACGGACGAAACTGCGATCAATCTTGAGGAAGTCGATCGGAAAACGCTTCAGGAAGCTTAATGACGAGTATCCTGTCCCGAAATCATCCAGCGATAGACGAACCTTCAGTGCCCTGATCGCATTTAGCTTGTCCGTCATATCCTTGCCCGACTCGATCAAGGTGCTTTCGGTGATTTCCAGGACCAGCATTTCAGGTAGCAGACCGGTTGTCGCAAGGACTTCTTGTAACTTGTCTACACAGCCCGCTTCTCGAAGCTGAATACCGGAGACGTTCACTGACACGTATGAAAGGGGAATACCACGTGTTAGCCAGAATTGTGCCTGCCTACAGCTTTGGCGTAACACCCATTCACCGATCGGGAGTATGAGGCCCGTTTCTTCAGCAAGAGGGATAAAGTTATCCGGTCCAATGAGCCCTTTCTCAGGATGATCCCAGCGCAGCAACGCCTCTGCGCTGATCTCTCCGTTGCTCATATCTATTATCGGCTGAAAGTAGACCCGGAACTGCTCTTGCTCTAGGGCTAGGTGCAATTCTCGTTCCAAGGAGACCCGATCCATGGCCTGTTGGTGCATCTCTTGTGTGAAGAATCGATGCCGGCTACGCCCCGCATCTTTAGCTTGATACATAGCGGTATCGGCATTCTTCAATAGAGCTTCCACGCTGGTTCCGTCATCAGGATAAATTGTTGTGCCGATGCTACCGGAGACAAACACTTCCTGATCGGCTAGTGGAAAGCGCTCCGACAGGCTTGAAAGTAGCTTCTTGGCAATGATGTCTACATCTCTGTTTTCCCGAATATCTTGCAGTATTACCGTGAATTCATCGCCACCAATTCGGGCGATGGTGTCTTCCTTACGGACGTTATTCTTAAGACGAACAGCCGCTTCCTGTAGAAGTTTATCGCCAGCTGCATGCCCCAGTGTGTCATTAACCCACTTGAAGTGATCAAGATCGATGAACATTAAGGCCACTCTAGTCCCGGAGCGCTCCGCGTGAGTGATCGCCTGCGATAGGCGGTCCTGAAACAGATTGCGGTTGGGAAGCTGGGTCAAAGCGTCGTAGTTGGCCTGACTCCATATTTTCTGCTCGTTCTGTTTGCGTAGAGTGATGTCAGTAAACAGGCCCACATACTTCATGACTTGCATGTTGCTATCTACAACAGAGGTAATGGAGAGCCACTCTGGATAGATCTCACCGTTTTTACGACGATTCCAGATCTCGCCTTGCCACTGGCCAGTACGGGCGAGTGTTTCCCACATCTCGCCGAAAAAGACGGTATCGTGGTGACCAGAGTTCAAAATGTGTGGCGACTCACCGACCACCTCTTCGGGGGCGAAACCGGTGATCTGAGAGAAGGCCTGATTGACGGCGACAATGATTCCTTGAGCATCGGTGACCATGATGGCTTCTACCGTGTTATCAAATACGGCGGCAGCCAGGCGAAGATGCTCTTCGAGTTGCTTACGTTCATCCATGCTTTCTCGAGAGGATACGAAATGGGTGATCGTGCCATCCTCGGCCAAGATCGGTGACACCGATACCTCCTCCCAGTACAGCTCACCACTTCGCTTCTTATTCTGCAGTTCGCCATACCACACCTTACCTGCAAGAATGGTATTCCAAAGATC
>SDWN01000334.1 GCA_004195305.1 Neptunomonas sp.
TTAAGGCTGATATCGGGGTCGGGCATCTTCTGTTGAGCTCGGTCAGCCGCGCCGCAGGGATTGCGATTCGCATAAATCCGCTATTTGCCCCGCGTTGGCCCCGTTCGGCTGGGTTGCTTTAGGTTGCACGAGTTGGCGTAGATCCTCGACCATCAGGTAGAGACAGGGGACAAGCAGCAGGGCAATCAGGGTGGCGAAGAGGATACCGAAGCCGAGGGAGATCGCCATCGGGATCAGAAACCGCGCCTGGCGCGAGGTCTCGAAGATCATCGGCATCAGCCCGCAGAAGGTGGTCAGGGTGGTCAGCAGGATCGGCCGAAAGCGCATACATCCCGCGGCGACCACGGCTGAGAAGGCCGATTCGCCGTTGTGCCGTCGCCGGTTGGCAAAGTCGATCAGGACCAGTGAGTCGTTGACCACCACGCCGGAGAGCGCCACTACGCCGAACATGCTCATGGTGCTCAAGCTGTAACCGAGCAACAGATGGCCGAGCACCGCGCCGACGATGCCGAAGGGGATACTGATCATGATGATCGCCGGTTGCAGATAGCTGCGGAAGGGGATTGCCAGCAGACCGTAGATCAGCAGCATGGACAGCCCCAGGCCGAGGAAGAGGCTCGACATACTCTCGGCCATCTCGGCCTGTTTACCGCCGAATTCGAAGGAAAGGCCGGGATAGCGCTCTGTGAGTTGCGGCAGGATTTCTGCCTGCAGGGTGCTGCGAATTCGACCGGCCTGTTCCACCGGTTTGACATCGGCGCTGACACTGATGAGCCGCCGGCCGTCCTGGCGATCGATGCTGGTAAAGGCGCGGCCGCGCTCAATATCGACCGCTTCACGCAGAGGGATTTCGATACCGGCAGGACTGCGCAGAATCATCTCTTCCAGGTCGTATTCGGAGATCCGTTCACTTTTCGGTCGCCTGACGACCACGCTTACCTCGTTACGCCCACGCTGCTGACGCAGAACCTCAGCGCCGTCATAGGCGTTGCGCACCTGACTGGCCACTCCCTGCGCGCTCAGACCGAGGCTCAGCCCCTCGGGGCGCATTTTAAAGTTGAGCTGTTCCTTGCCGGGGGCAAAGCCGTCATTGACATCCTGGACCATGGTATAAGCGGCGAGTTCTATGGCCAGATCCTGACCGGCAATTTCCAGAATGCCGAGATCGCTGTGGCTCAGTTTGACGGTGAGCCCCTTGCCGGAACCGGGGCCGCCGGAGTCCGACTCGAAGGCCAAGGATTCGAGGCCGCCGACTTCACCGCTCCGGGCTCGCCAGAGGCTCGAAAATTCATTGGTGGAAAGGGAGCGCTGCTCCGCATCGACCAGATAGACTTTAATTTTGAGGCTGTGCCCGCCGGAAATACCATCGACCGATCCACCGATATAGGCGAAGGTGCCGATCACCAGTGCCTGGTTTCCGGAGTTCGCGGCGTATTCTGCGGCCACCTCGGCGGCGCTGGTCAAGAGTCGGTCGCGGACCGCCTCGGTCTGCGCAATCGCCGAGCCGTAGGGGAGCGCCGCGGTCACCAGAGCATAGTCCGATTCGATTTTCGGAAACAGGGTCATGCCCATCCGCCCGCTGAGCACCAGAGAGAGAGTCAGAATCAACACCGCCGAGGCGATCGTCAGGGTCAGATAGCGATGCCGGAGCAGCAGTCGCAAAAATGGTGCGTAACAGCGCCCGATCCAGCGACCGAAGGCGCTACTGAAGCCTTGTTGCCAGTTGTGGAGAGCACCCATCAAGCCGCTCCGCTGGTTCTCCTTCAGGTGACCCAGGTGAGCCGGCAGGACAAACAGCGACTCGATCAGTGAAACCAGAAAGACCGTGATAACGACCAATGGGATCACCTGGAAGATTTTGCCCATCTGGCCGGGGACGAAATAGAGCGGCATAAAGGCGACCACGTTGGTCAGAACGCTGAAGGTGACCGGCATCGCCACCTCGCGCGCTCCGGCGATCGCTGCCTTAAGCGGTGACAAACCCTGCTGGCGAAACTTGTAGACGTTCTCGCCGACCACGATGGCATCGTCGACGACAATCCCCAGGGCGATGATAAAGGCG